>JANXAM010000019.1 GCA_025062155.1 Gloeomargarita sp. SKYB120
AAGGCTCGCACCTGCCGCATCAGACTGGCCATTTCCAGGGCATTCATCGCGTACTCCCAGCCTTTGTTGCTCTTGACGCCGGCGCGTTCGATGGCCTGCTGCAAGTTATCCGTGGTGAGCACTCCAAAAATCACTGGTACCCCCGTTTGGAAACTGGCGGCGGCAATGCCCTTGGCCACCTCAGCAGCCACGTACTCGAAATGGGGGGTATCGCCGCGAATCACCGCTCCCAAGCAAATCACCGCATCGTAGCGCTGGGATTGGGCTAGTTGATGGGCCACAACCGGTATCTCGAAACTCCCCGGCACCCAAAAGTAATCTACCTGGGTTTCCAGGTTCACGCCGTGCCGTTGCAGCGCGTCCCGACAGCCCTCTAGTAGCTTGCCGGTGATGAGATCGTTAAACCGCCCGATGACAATGGCGAGCCGCAGGCCCTCGACATCGGTAAATGTGCCTTCAAAAACCGCCATTAGACCAGAAACACGTCCATCAACCCGATGGTAAATATCAGTAACACCCAAACGCCAGCCCCCAGATAGACCAGTCGCTGGTAACGTTGCCATTCGCCAGGGGTCGCTAGCACCACCGGCACAGCCACCACTAGCACAAATGTCAGCAGCACCAACAGCAAAACCAGCGCCTGAAACACTATCGTCATGGTTTTCTGCTCCCAACACAGCCCACTTACCAGGCTATCAAAAAGCGGGTGGCCCGCAACGCTCAACCATACTACAATGCTCAATAACTTACGCGGGTGGGGTGGATGATGACCGTCGCAACGGACTGCTGGCAGGGCATTGATTACTTTGGGACAACGTGGCCCGATTGGTCGCATTATGGGCAACAACCAGCAGTGGACGCGACGACAGGCAGCATTCGCGACCCCCACGACCCGCAGGCGGTTTACCAGACGCTGCTGGCTGCGGATGCCCTGCGCTACTTGGTACTGCAAATGACGGCAACCAAAGCCTCGGGCCACCCTGGGGGTTTTGCCAGTTGCGCGGAAGCGATTGCCGCCCTGTTCATGCTGGGCCACAAGAACATCCCAACGGAAGTGGGCCACCATGCGCCGGGGTTTTATGCGGCGTTGTTCTTGGATGGCTCACTGGAAGCGATGGGGATTCACACGGTAGCCCAACTGCGAGAGCGCTTCCGGGAAATGCACGGGTTGCTGGGGCACTTGTCGGGCGCGATTCCGGGAGTCATTGGGCCAGCAGGTCCCTTGGGCCAAGGGCAACATTTTGCGATGGCGGGGGCGTATCTCTACCCCGATGTGCTGTTTCCGGTGACGATTGGGGATGGGGGGCTAGGGGAACCCTACGTCATGAGCAGCTTTTTGCATTTCCACACCGCGTTTCCCCAAGTGACGAATTTCTTGCCCATCCTGGTCTGGAACGGCTATAGCCAGGAACACCACAGCATGAATGCAACAGCGGACAACGCCGCCATGGAACGCTACTGGCGCGCCCACGGGTTTGACGCGGTGGTTTTGGTAGATGCCAAGGATTTCGATGACCAGGGGCAACCGGGAGATTACGTCGACAGCACTTTGTTTGGCTTTGCGCAACGGTTGCGGTTTACGGAAGCGGTCCTCAGCGGGTTGGACCAGGCAGCCCAGAGCGCCCTCGGGGGAAAATTAACGGTCTTCATCCTGAAGCAACTGAAAGGGGCCGGGGTACATGCGCGGGGCGCCAAAGCCCACAACCTGTATGCTCAGCATACCCTAGAGAATCCAGACATTGTACGGGCATTGCAGCAGCGGGCTTTGCCGGTAGAAGCCTGGGATTTGGTGCGGGAGAACTTTCGGCGGGCAGGCGGTGGTCCGGCAGCTCAGGTTGCGGTAACGGAATCGGTGCGCCCCTTGCCGCCCTTGCCCCTATTCACCCACCAGGAATTTCCCATCGGCGAAAAACAGGTGGCGACGACAGCCGTGGGGAAGTTAGTCGTGCAACTGGGGCAAAGCGACCCGAAATTTTTGGTGACCAACGCTGACGGCAATGAAGCGTCAGGGATTGCCAATATCAATCAGGGGCTGAAGGTGATTCACCCAACGGCAGACCCGCTGTATAACCAGTCGCCCCAGGGCCAGGTCTATGAACCCTTGAGCGAAGATGCCTGTGCGGGCTTGGCGGCGGCGGTGTGCCTGTTGGGGGGACGGTCGCTGTGGTGCTCCTATGAATCCTTTGCCATTAACGGGCTACCCATCTGGCAAACAGTAACTCAGGCGATGGCGGAATTGCGGCGACCCACGCCTTCGACGATTGCCTTGTTTACAGCGGGGGCGCTAGAGCAGGGGCGCAATGGCTGGACGCACCAACGCCCGGAAATCGAAGCCTACTACATGGCCCTGATGCGCAACGGGAATGTGTATCCGGTGTTTCCCCCTGATGCGAATTGCGCCCAAGCGGCCTACCTGTGGGCGGTGACCACGTTCAACAAAGGCATCGCCATTTTTGCCAGTAAAACGCCGTTGCCGGTGCGCACGACCTGGGAGCAGGCGCAACAGGCGGTCGCCCAGGGAGCTGTTGTCTTGCAAGAGACGCCGGGAGAACGGCTGGTGGTGCTGGCGGTGGTGGGCGATTTGGTCTTGATACCAGTATTTGCGGCGGCGGCCCAGTTGCAAGCCCAAGGCATTGGCACGCGCATTGTCAGCCTGGTGAACCTGCGGCGGTTGTGTCGCCCCAGTGATGTAGCTTGGTCCACCTGCGCCGAACCGGATGGGGAATTTATGGACGATGCCACCTTTGCCCAACTATTTACGGGTGATGCGCTGTTGGGCATTAGCGGGGGGCCGGTGACAACACTAGAACCCGTCCTGTTACGCGCGCAGATGCCCCGGCGGGATGCCATCGGCTGGCGGCGAGGAGAAACAGCGGCGTCTCCTGACCAATTGCTGGCCTACAACGGGTTGAGCGCCGAACAGATTGTCCAGCGGGTACATTCCCTGTTGTAGTGGGCGTTACCAACGTTGGGCAAGGCTCACTGTTATCTTGTGGGAGTTGTAGGATAGGGCGATTACTTTAGGATGGCAGGGCAGTCGACAACTCCAGCGGCGATCAAGCTAAGTGATGTCTTTTCCCCCGAGGAGCTGGCAGCTTTGAACCGGCGCTCGGATGTCAAAGGATGGCGGCAATTGTTGGCCCACTTGAGCATTTTAGTTGGAAGCGGACTACTGTGGCACGGGGCCTGGACGCAGGGGATGCTCTGGGGTTGGCTGGCGTTGCCCCTGTATGGCTTTAGCCTGGCGACTATGTTTGCCGCTGTCCATGAGTGTGTCCATCGCACGGCGTTTGCCACTCCCTGGTTGAACGATGCGGTGGCCTGGGTCGCTGGCGTATTGTCGTTTTACAACAGTGCGTTCTATCGCCGTTATCACCAGTGGCATCACCGCTATACGCAGATTCCTGGTAAAGACCCCGAACTGGAAGACCCCGTACCCACGAACTGGCGGATGTATCTGTGGCAGTTGAGCGGGATTCCCTGGTGGTGGGGAAAAGTACGGGGTCACCTGCGGGTGCTGCTGGGGAATTTTCAGGGATGTCCCTACATTGCTCCCGAAGCCCAGGCGACGGTGCGGCGTTCGACGGCAGCGCAGTTAGCGGTTTATGCCCTGGCAATAGCCCTATCGGTCTGGGCGGGCCAGCCGTGGTTTCTCATGGACTGGGTCGTGCCGCTAGCGGTGGGACAACCGTTTTTGCGCTTTATCTTGCTGGCAGAACACACGGGGTGTAGCTACGACAGCAACCCCCTGACCAACACGCGCACGACGTTGACCGGGTGGCCGGTGCGGTTGTTGATGTGGAACATGCCGTTTCATGCCGAGCACCATTTCTGTCCGGCAATTCCCTTTCATGCCTTGCCCCAGGCGCATCAAAAGTTGCGGGACAAGTGGGTGCATCTAGCGCCTGGCTACATCGCCGCCAACCGGGAAATCGTCGCCCAGTTTCCGGGATGACCGGGGTTTGGACAGCCCAAGATGTGACGCTGCAATGTGGAATCCAGTTGCCGCAGGTGCAGGTCGTCTATCAGACCTACGGGGAGCTTTCGCCCCGGCGGGATAACGTGGTGCTCTACCCCACGTCCTACGGCGCGCAGCACACGGACATCGAATGGTTGATTAGCCCGGATGGGATTCTCGACCCGAGCCGCTGGTTTATTGTGATTCCCAATATGTTGGGCAACGGGTTGTCCAGTTCGCCCAGCAACGGCGGGTTACCGGGCTTGGCGGAACAGGGGTGTGTGGTGACCCACTGGGACAATGTGACGTTGCAGGAGCGGTTGCTGCGGGAGGTCTGGGGCATTGAACGGCTGGCGCTGGTGTACGGCTGGTCCATGGGAGCGCAACAGGCCTACCATTGGGGAGCTTTATATCCTGACCGCGTCGAACGCATAGTTGCCCTGTGTGGCACAGCCCGCACCACGCCCCACAACCGGGTGTTTCTGCTAAGTTTACGGGCAGCGCTGACGGCAGACCCGGCGTGGGATGGGCAAACGTTCCAGGGCGTACCCGAGCGGGGCTACCGGGCCTTTGCCTGTATTTACGCCAGTTGGGCGGCTTCCCAGGCGTTTTATCGCGCCGAAATCTACAAACAACTGGGCTACCGGGATTTGGAGGACTACTTGGTGCGGGGATGGGAAGCGAACTACCGGCGACGGGACCCCAGGGATTTGCTGGCGATGATTGACACCTGGTTGCACTGTGACGTGGGCAACAATCCCGTTTACCAGGGAGATTACGAGCGGGCACTGCGTTCCATTCGGGCCAAAACCCTGGTGATGACCTGCACGACGGATTTGTACTTTCCCCCAGACGACTGCGCCGCCGAAGCTGCCTTGATCCCCAACGCCACGTTTCGGTTGATTGATTCCATCTGGGGCCACCGAGCGGGGAATCCCTGGCAACATCCCCCCGATGCCGCTTTTATTCGCCAGGTGGTGCAGGAGTGGTTGGCTACCTGAAGCATTTGGTGTTTTTGACGACACTTTGGCGGGCGCTTTCCCCGGTTTAATAGCCGTTAATTCGAGAGCAACGGTTTTTCCCATGACCCAGACCCTATCGGCGCTGGCGCAAGCGCGCGGCATTCGTTACTTTTTGATTTCGTTTACTGATTTGTTTGGCATTCAGCGGGCGAAGCTGGTGCCGGCAGCGGTGATTGACACGATGCAAACGGCCGCTGGCTTTGCGGGATTTGCCGCTTGGTTGGACATGACGCCGGCGGATGCGGATGTGTTTGCACGGGCCGATGCAGCAGCGTTGATGCCCTTGCCCTGGCAACCGGACGTGGCCTGGATGCCGGCGGACTTGGCCACCGTCAAAGGCGACCCTTTGCCCCAAACACCCCGGCTGGTTTTGAAACGGGTGCTGGAGCAGGCGCAGGCGCTCGGTTACCGGGTGAAAACGGGTGTCGAGTGTGAGTATTTTCTGGTGTCGCCGGATGGGGAATCGCTGGCGGATGGGCTCGACCGGCAGAGCAAACCTTGTTATGACCAGCAGGCCTTGATGCGGCGGTTTGCGGTGATCAGTGAAATTTGCGATGCCATGCAGGCGCTCGGGTGGGGCGCTTACCAAAACGACCACGAAGACGCCAACGGTCAATTTGAAATGAACTGGCTCTACGACGATGCCCTGGTGACCGCCGACCGGCACGCGTTTTTCAAGTACATGGTGAAGTCAATTGCGGAAAAACACGGGCTGCGGGCCACCTTCATGCCCAAACCTTTTGCCCATCTCACCGGCAATGGCTGTCACTTGCACTTGTCTGTGTGGGATGCGGCGGGAGCGGTGAATTTGTTCCATGACCCCCAAGACGAGATGGGTTTGTCACGCCTGGCCTATCACTTCATCGGGGGAGTCTTGCACCATGCGCCGGCCCTGTGCGCTTTTACGAACCCCACTGTGAACTCCTACAAGCGTCTCCACGCGCCTGTGACCCGCTCTGGCGCCACTTGGTCCCCCACCACCATCAGTTACAGCGGCAACAATCGCACCCACATGATTCGTATTCCCGACCCAGGGCGGTTTGAATTGCGCCTCGCGGATGGGGCCGCCAATCCCTATCTCTTTGTGGCCGCCGTCGTTGCCGCTGGGTTGGATGGCATTAAGGAACAACGCGACCCCGGCCCTCGGTGCGACAACAACAACTACACGGACCCCCTACCCCCCGAGCAATACCCGTCCCTACCGGGCAATCTGTTAGACGCGCTGCGGGCTTTGGAACGCAACACCACCCTGACCACTCTCCTTGGAGAGAACTTTGTGGAGTCCTATCTCAAGCTCAAGTACCGGGAGTGGCAGGAGTTCCACAGCCAGATCACGCCGTGGGAGCGGGCGTATACCTTGGACTGCTAGGCTCTGAAAGCGCCAGTCCCACAGCGTTTTTGGCTCAGGAAGACACCTGCAGTTCGGGGGTCTCTTCAGTGCTCAAGCGCTGGAAGAGTTCTCGGAAATGGTCGCCCCGCGCTTCAAAGTTAGGGTATTGGTCAAAACTGGCACAGGCTGGGGACAGCAGGATGGTCCGAGCGCCCGTTTGCTGAGCCAGTTCCCGTGCCGCCTGTACCGCTTCGGCCAGGTTGTTCACCACTACGTAGGGCCTGTAGTTGATCTGGTCTAGACGGTGGGCGAATGCCCTGGCCGCCGCCCCAAATAACACGACACCGGCTGCTTTTTCCTGAATCGTTTGCAGCCACGCGCGGTCGTCACCCGCTTTGGCCTTGCCCCCTGCAAGTAGGATCGTTGGCTCGGTCATGCTGGCGAGGCCCACCTGCGCCGCCTCGTAATTGGTCGCCTTGCTGTCGTTGATATACGTAATGCCCTGGTGAACTCCCAAGACCTCTAACCGGTGAGGAACGCCAGGGAAGCGGCGTATGGCCTGGGTCATCACGTCCGGCGGCACCCCAATCACCTGCGCAGCAGCGACAGCTAGCAAAAGGTTCTGCTGGTTGTGGAGACCGGGCATCCGAAAATCCCGGATTTCCAGCAGCACTTGACCGTTGTGCATCACCTGCTGGTTTTCCAGGTAGATGCCGGGGCGTTCCGAAGGGGGCAAGTGGGTGCGTCCCTGGGTACTCGTCCAAAGAATGTCGGGCCAGCGCCCCACAAAGTTGGCTCGTAGGAAAGGGTCATCAGCGTTGAAGATTCGGATTTGGGATTGGGCCAGCAAGTGGGTTTTAATCCGGCAGTAGTTTTCCAGGGTGTAGTGACGGTCGAGATGGTCTGGGCTGAAGGTGGTCCAAATCCCAATTTGGGGCGCCACCTCTGGCGATGACTCGATCTGAAAACTGCTGATTTCCGCCACGACCCAGTCCCAGTCTTGCCCCACCAGGTCGCAGGCCGGTATCCCGACATTGCCGCAGGCCGGCGCGCGATATCCCGCCGCTGTCAGCAGCGCGCTCACCAGACAGGTAGTGGTGGTTTTGCCGTTGGTACCGGTGATGCCGACCCAGGGGTACGTGCGTAAATGGCGCCAGGCTAACCCCATTTCCCCGACCACATCCACGCCTTGGGCCCGCAGTTGCACCAAAATGGGTTCGTCCCAGGGCACGCCAGGGCTGACCACCACCAGGTCAGGAAGCGGTTGGGGAATGGCAAACGGCTGGCCAAGTTGAACGGCAATTCCTAGTTCGTTTAAAGCGGTCTGCTGCGCTACTAAAGCAGCGGAAGTGGCGTTGTCCTGCACGTGAACGTCCCACCCCTGGCGCTGCAAGAGTCGAGCAGCAGCGGCGCCCGATTTGCCTAACCCCAAAACCAGTGCCCGTCTCTTCACGTCTTCACAATCTGCGAAAAGTCCGCCAGCACCAGGGCGCTGTTGCGAATCAAACCCAGCAAGCGCAGGCGGTTTTGCCGGATGCGGGGGTCCTCATCCATCACCAGCACACTCTCGGGGCCGTCAAAAAAGCGGGCCAACACGGGGGCTATCGCCTGCAATCCCTGCACCAGTTGGTCGTAGTGGCCGGTGGCCAAGGTCTGCCGAGCTTGAGTAAGCAGGTGGCAAATCTGCTGGTAGAGTTCCTGTTCAATGGGCTGTCGGAATAGCTGCGGGTCAATCACCGCGTCGGCGTCTAGGACATCGGTGGGCAAATCCCCCTGACTGGCCAGGCGGCTGGCACGATTCACCGTCGTATAAATCGCCTGCAGCGTGCCATTTTGCCGCAGTTCTTTCAACCAGTCAGCCCGCCGGAAAAAGTCGGCGATATTGGTCAACGTCCGGTGCATACGGCTGGGTTGGTCGGGGTCAAGCAGGGCGTTGATCAAGTCGTAATCCAACCCCTTTTCCTGCAACAGGGTGTGCAAGCGTTGCCCCAGCAGCAACCGCCACTGTTTCTCCAGCTCCACCAGGTTGAAGTGGGGGTAGTCGCTTGCCAGGATGGTCGTCATGGTGTGGAACAGGTCCTGCAAATCCAGGGGATAGGTTGGGTAAATAGCTGCGGCGATGAGCAGGATACTGCGGGCCGCTCGCCGGAGTGCAAACGGGTCAGACGAGCCTGTCGGCACCAGCCCCACCGCCAGGATGCCCACAACCGTGTCCAGACGGTCCGCCAGCGCGACCCACTGGCCGACGAGGGTGCTGGGCAACTCCTGGTAATGTTCGGCGATGGCTTGGGCCACCGCAGCATTCTCGCCCGTCTGCGCCGCGTAGTGACCCCCCATCACTCCCTGTAACTCGCTAAACTCCCCCACCATCTGGGTAACCAGGTCAGCTTTGCACAAGTATGCGGCGCGCAGGATGTCCTGGCGGGTCTGGTCGGGGTAATTGGTCGCCGGTAACACGGTTTGCAGCAGCTGTTCGAGGCGCTGGACCTTGCGCAAGACCGACCCCAATTGCTCCTGGAAGGTGACGCTGGCTAGCTGCGGGACATAAGCAGCCAACGGTTGGCGCAAATCAGCGTCGTAAAAGAAACGCGCATCCGCTAGCCGCGCCCGCAACACCCGCTCATTCCCCTGGCGGATCGTCTCGGCGCAGTTGGGGTGGCCGTTGCTGAGGGCGATGAAGTAGGGCAACAACTCCCCTTGGGCGTTCACCACCGGAAAGTAGCGCTGGTGATGGGTCATGACGGTGGTGATCACGGCGGCAGGCAGTTGCAAAAAGGTTGGGTCAAAGGTGCCTAGCAGACCCGTGGGCCACTCCGTAAGGTGGGTAACTTCGGCTAGCAATGCTGGGGGCATCTGGGCGTGACCGCCAGGCGGCAACACCCGCTCAATTTCTTGGCGAATCCGGGCTTGACGAGCACCCACATCCGGTTCTACGCCCGCCTGGCGCAGGCAATCCAGGTAGCTCTCGGCGCGGGGAATCACAACCGGTTCCGGATGCAGCACCCGATGCCCACGGCTGACACGGTCGGCATGCAGCGTCTCGGACCCATTTGCAAGGGTCACGGGCAACACCTGGTCACCCCAGAGCGCTACCAGCCAGCGGATTGGACGGGAGAATTTCACTGGACCATCTCCCCACCGCATAAACCGCGCCCCCGTCAGCTGTTGCCACCACTGGGGAATCAATTCCGTCAGCAGGTCGGGCGCCGAACGTCCAGGGCGCGTCTGCACGAGATAGACAAAAGGGCCTTTGGGGGTGTCCCGCACCTGCACATCGGTTAGGTGGGCCTGCCGTGCGCGCAAGAACCCCAGAAGCGCTGGGGTCGGCTCTCCATTGTGGTAAGCTGCCTGGACGGACGGGCCTTTGATTTCCACCTGCTGGTCTGGTTGGCGCTCCGGGACGTTGCGCAAGTACACCGCCAGGCGGCGGGGCGTGCCGTAGTAATGGATAGCTTGGGGCTTTAGCTGCACCGCTTCTAAACTGGCTGGAATCAACGTCTGCCATTGCGCCAGCGCCTCGCCGACAAAATCCGCCGGCAATTCCTCTGTCCCTAATTCCCACAGGCAATCGGTCATGGCTTTAGTCTAGCGCGGGTGTGGCCCTCAATCCCCCAGCCAGCGCTCCAGCCGGTCTAGGAAGCTGGCCAATTTGCGCACCGCCTTTTGTTTAAGCTGCTGGAACCGCTGCTGGCGTTGCCAGGCTTGCCATTCCCGCTCGTAGGTCTCGCCTTCTTTTTGCAGGACTTGGTGCAGACGCCACCCCAGGGAAACCAGGGACGAAAAGGCCACCAGTGCCGGCAGATAGTAGGGCCAGGCCAGTCCCTGGGCCGTCCAGACCACCACGCGCCCGTCCCAAACCCAATCCAGAAATAGAAACGGCAGCGTTACCCACACTAGTGTCACCCCCGCCTGCCGGACTTGCGCTTGCCACTGTTGCCACCGCCAGCGGTGAAAGTCCTGGCGTTGCTGCGCCAACAATTGCGCCTGTCGCCACTCCTGTTCCGCCTGGGCCAACTCCTCAGGCGTGATTCCCAGTTCCTGCGCAATTTCTTGCAACTGGGCTTGGGTCAGGGTGTCAGCAGCTTCCCCCTTCCGGGCTTGGCGAGCAATCGCCCACTGCAGAATTCCTTGGACCTCCTGCGGGCTATAGGTAGGTTGCATCACTAGGGGGCGGGTTTAGGTTGCACCTCCACAGACGTGGCCGGCGGATTCAGCAGTTGCCGTTGCTTGGCCCGAAAGGCCTCTACCGCCCGTGACAGATCCCCTTGCGCGTCTTCCATAAACTCCGACAGGCTGCGGGTGCTGGCGCGGAAAGCGGCATGGTTGATGAATTCCATCATGTTCATCAGGGGGGAGGTGGGTTCCGCCGCCGGGCCTTGGTACTCGTTTTGCCGCCGGGGTGCCAACCATTGACTGACTTGGGCGCCAGCAGGTGTACCCAGAGCCAGGACCAACCCCAACGCCAAAAGCGTCTGCCGTCCCATGGTGTCGCCTCCCTTGCACTGCGCTACTAACAGTTTATACGCATGGTTGTGGTGGTTGGTTGACACCTCCAGAAGGTTGGACTACTTTGAAAGAGTGGCAGTTCCGGCTGCCGGTACACCTAGTTTTTCAGGAGAACTTATGGATGGGGCTGACGGCAGTAGTTACCTGGTAGAGCGGTCTTGCTGGGTAAAACTGTAGTGGTCTCTACTCCTGCCGTGTTCAGTTTGTGAATTGATGGATTTGCCGCTGGGACTAGGTTCTTAGTGCCCCTAGGTTTATCCGCCATCACCGCTGAGCAGGGCAGGCTAGACGCAAGCGGTTGATGGAGGTAAGCCATGCCCAAACTGTAATGGTCGTTCCCTCATTATCAGGCTCACCCGACTGAGTGGGTCGCAGGGAGCAGCTTTCTTTTGCAAATGGCTGATGGCGACGAAGCACTTGTCATCGGCAGTGTCCCACCTGGCTTGGAAGGAAGTAGTCATCATGGCGCGGTATCCCTTGGATGATTTACTGGCGTATCCCAAAGCCTTTGGCGCGGCAAAGCGCACAGCCAATCAGTTGGATACGGTGGAACTATTGCGTTTGCTGCGGGAATTGCCACCACGAAAGCAAATATTGGCCTTTCGGATGCTGGAAAAAGACCGGGCAATTGCCGTGTTTGAGGCATTGACACCAGAGGAACAGGCGGAATTGGTCCATCGGATGACCGACCCGGAAATTGCGGCATTTCTGGAAGCCCTGGAACCCGATCAACGGGTGCGGTTATTTGAAGAATTGCCCGCCAAGGTGACGAAGCGATTGCTCCAGCAATTGAGCGAAGAATCGCGCCGGGCCGTGAATTTGCTCTTGGGTTATCCCGAAAATAGCGTGGGGCGGCGGATGAATCTACGTTATTTGGCCCTACGAGATCATTTCACAGTAGAACAGGCCATTCAGGCGATTCGCGATTCCGGTTTACCGGATGAAGAACTCAATATCCTGTTCGTGATCGATGCCGAGCGCTTTTACCAAGGTTTCCTTCGCCCGACGCAGTTGATGAAGGCCGACCCGCAAACCCTAGTTGGTACCCTTGCCCAGGGGCGGGATATCGCCATCACGGTGACAATGCCGGAGTTGCTCGCAGCGAAACGCCTCAAGGAACTTGACTTGCCTGCGATTCCGGTCGTGGATAGCGAGGGCCGTTTGGTAGGGGATTTGTGCTTCGATGATGTGCTGGATTTGATCGAAGCAGAAGCCACCGGCGCGATGCTGACCAAGGCAGGGGTTGGGAATCTGCTCGAGCGTGACCAGGGCTGGAGTGAACGGCTGGTGCAGGGACCCATCCGCTACGCCATTCAATTGCGCATTGTTTGCCTAGTCATCACCCTGATCGGGGGGATGCTGGTCGGCGCTGTCGTCCAAACCTTTGAGGAGGTCTTGGAGGCGGTTGTAGCTGTGGCGGTGTTTATCCCAGTGGTCATGGACATGGGGGGCAATGTGGGCACCCAGTCCACCACCATCTTCGCGCGAGGGCTGGCGTGGGGGCACATTGATATTCGTCGCTACGGGAGTTACCTGCTGCGGGAGTTGCGCATCGGGGCGGCGATGGGCGCAATTCTTGGGGTAGCCGCAGGTTTGATTGCCTGGTTATGGCAAGGGATACCTAACGGCGTGCCGCAACTGGGCCTGGCGGTAGGCTTGACCATGTTTATCGTGCTCACGCTGGCAGCAGTGATAGGAGCGTTCTTGCCTTGGTTGTTATTGAAGCTTGGCTTTGACCATGGCCCGGCCTCCGACCCCTTCGTCACTACCATCAAGGACTTCACGGGGTTACTGCTCTACTTCTTGCTGGTGAGTTGGCTGTTGGGTATCCAAGTATGACGTTGACCGAGTTCACCATACGCTTGGCGGTGGCCTTTTTGCTGGGGTCGGCTCTAGGGTTGGAGCGACAATGGCGGCAACGCATGGCGGGCTTGCGCACCAATACCCTGGTGGCGACAGGAGCGGCCCTGTTTGTGATGCTTTCGGCGTTGATCCCTGGCGATGCCAGTCCTACGCGAATTGCCGCTCAGGTGGTCTCGGGCATCGGGTTCTTGGGCGGGGGCGTGATCCTGCGCGAAGGCTTGACCGTGCGGGGGTTAAACACGGCAGCCACTCTCTGGTGCGCCGCAGCGGTGGGGTCCCTAGCCGGTGCGGGACTGCTGTCCCAGGCAACCGTTGGGGCGATTGCTGTGCTGATTGCCAATCTCGTCCTGCGACCCCTGGGCCATCGCATCAACCAACAGCCGCTCAAGGGTACCGAGGTAGAGTTGGTCTATCGCTGCGAAGTGACTTGCCGCGCCGAGAGTGAAGCCCACGTTCGCGCTCTGTTGCTCCAGGCGATGGCGGCGGAGGGCAAACTGCGGTTGCGGTCTCTGGCGAGCGAAGACCTAGAGGACAAACCCGACCGGGTAAGCGTCGAAGCGGAACTGGTGACCCAGGAGCGCAACGATGGGTTCCTGGAACAGCTCGTGAGTCGTTTAAGTTTGGAGCCGGGTGTCACCTCCGTTCGCTGGCGCATCACCGAGCAGGAATTTGGCTGATGTAGCCAAGCTGGTTGAGCTTGCCAGGGAGAGGACAGGAAAACCAGGGACGCAGCTTTGCCCTGCTAGATGGCTCAGCTACACTCTACGACCCAGGGACAGAATCCTGGGAATTGGCCCACAACCTATCTATACTGGGAATTGAGTCGCTGGGAGGTCCTGCCCATGTCCATGATTGAAACCCGTACTGAACCGATGGTGGTCAATTTCGGGCCGCATCACCCTTCCATGCATGGGGTTTTGCGGTTGATGGTCACCTTGGACGGGGAGAATGTGATTGACTGCGAGCCGGTGTTGGGGTACCTGCACCGCTCGATGGAGAAAATTGCCGAAAACCGGACGATTGTGCAGTACTTGCCCTATGTCACCCGCTGGGACTACCTGGCGACGATGTTTACCGAGGCGATTACGGTGAACGCGCCGGAAAAGCTGGCGGATATTCCGGTACCGAAGCGGGCTAGCTATATCCGGGTCATCATGCTGGAACTGAGCCGGATCGCTTCCCACCTGCTGTGGCTAGGGCCGTTTTTGGCTGACATTGGGGCGCAGACGCCATTTTTCTACATCTTCCGCGAGCGGGAGATGATCTACGACCTGTTTGAGGCGGCCACCGGCATGCGCATGATGCACAACTATTTCCGGGTCGGGGGCGTCGCTGCGGATCTCCCCTACGGCTGGGTGGACAAGTGTGAAGACTTCTGCCGGTATTTCCTGCCCAAGGTGGACGAGTACGAGCGATTGATCACGGATAACCCCATCTTTCGCAAGCGGGTGCAGGGCGTGGGGGTGCTCTCGCGGGAAGATGCCATCAACTGGGGGATGTCAGGTCCCATGCTGCGGGCGTCCGGCGTGAAGTGGGACCTGCGGAAGGTGGACCACTACGAGTGCTACGACGATTTTGATTGGGAAGTGCAGTGGGCCACGGATGGGGATTGCTTTGCCCGCTACATGGTGCGCATCGGGGAAATGCGGGAATCGGCCAAGATTATCCTGCAGGCGCTGAAGGGGCTGCCGGGCGGTCCCTACGAAAACCTCGAGGCCAAACGGATGGCGGAGGGGCCAAAATCGGAGTGGAATGGGTTTGACTACCAATTTGTGAGTAAAAAGCCGTCGCCCACGTTCAAGATTCCCAAGGGGGAACACTACGTGCGGGTGGAAGCGCCCAAAGGGGAGCTAGGTGTCTATATCATCGGCGACGACAGCCCATTTCCCTGGCGCTGGAAGATTCGGCCACCAGGATTTGTCAACCTGCAGGTGTTGCCCCAGTTGGTGCGGGGGATGAAAGTAGCGGACATCATGGCCATCCTAGGGAGCGTGGACATCATCATGGGTGAGGTAGACCGCTAATGGCGACAGGAATTGATTTGCAGCAGTCGTTTGTGCAGTTTTGGGAAGGGGTGGGTCTGACGCCGGGAGTTGCCAAGGCGCTATGGATGCCCCTGCCTATGATTTCAGTGCTGACTTTTGCCACGCTCTGGGCGCTGGTGGCCACGTGGTTGGAGCGGAAAATCTCGGCGGCGGTGCAGCAGCGGATTGGTCCAGAGTACGCCGGGCCGCTGGGGATGTTGATCCCGCTGGCGGACGTAGTGAAGTTGCTGGTCAAAGAAAATGTGCGACCGGGGAAGGCGGACCCTTGGTTGTTCACGTTGGGGCCGGTCGTGGTAGTAATGTCGGTGCTGCTGGCCTACATCATCGTGCCCTTTGGTCAGAACCTGGTAATCACCGATTTGGGGGTTGGTATTTTCCTGTGGATTGCCATTTCCAGCATTGCTCCCATTGGCCTGTTGATGGCGGGGTACGGCTCGAACAACAAGTATTCGCTGCTGGGGGGCTTGCGGGCGGCGGCCCAGTCTATTAGCTATGAGGTGCCCCTGGCGCTGGCAGTGCTGGCGGTGGCGATGATGTCTAACAGCCTGAGTACTGTGGACATCGTCGAGCAGCAGACGGGTTATGGGATCTTGGGCTGGAACGTGTGGCGGCAACCGGTGGGGTTTGTGATTTTCTGGATTGCAGCGCTGGCAGAATGCGAACGATTGCCCTTCGACCTGCCGGAGGCAGAAGAGGAACTGGTAGCTGGTTATCAGACGGAATACTCGGCGGTTAATTTCATGCTGTTTTATGCGGCTTCGTACCTGAATCTGGTGCTGTCGTGCCTGCTGGTGGCGGTGCTATATCTAGGTGGCTGGGAGTCACCTATTTCGATTGAAGCCTTGGCCGCCTGGCTCAACTTGAGCCTGGAAAATCCCTTGGTGCAGGTCATCGCAGGGATGATTGGGATTACGATGGTCCTGATCAAGGCCTACTTCATGCTGTTTTTGGCCATCCTGTTGCGCTGGACGGTGCCGCGGGTGCGGATTGATCAGTTGTTGGATTTGGGGTGGAAGTTTTTGCTGCCAGTGGGATTGGCGAATTTGCTGGTCACGGCGGCGTTGAAATTGGCGTTTCCAAGTGTGTTTGGCGGCTAACAGGAGGGAGGGTCTATGTCGGAAACGCGGCGGGGCATTTTAATTACACCGGCGGCCATGCAACACCTGCAACAGCTGCGAGCGCAAAAGGGAGAAGACCTGTGCCTGCGAGTCGGTGTGCGCCAAGGCGGTTGCTCTGGGATGTCCTACATGATGGACTTTGAACGTCCCGAAAACATTCGCCCCGACGACGAGGTGTTTGAGCAGGATGGGTTGACAATTGTGTGTGACCGGCGCAGCCTGCTCTACATCTACGGCATGGCGTTGGACTATAGTGATGCGTTGATTGGTGGCGGGTTTCAGTTCACCAACCCCAACGCCACCCAGACCTGTGGATGCGGCAAATCCTTTAGCGTCTAGGCGTCATGCGCTGGTTTCAGAACTGGACCTTTGATGACTGGATGAACCATGTGTTGTTCTTTGGTTCAGTTCTATGGCTAAGCCATTTCTGCTTGTCATGCCTTTAGGACGGCAGGGTATAACTCTGCCTTGGGTTTTCCTACCATCGACCTGACAAACTAAAGGGGCTTAGCTGTATTTTTTTTCCAAGGTACCCGCCATCGTGACCTTAGAAAGCGGCAATCATTTGAGCGTCAGTATGCCCAGTGCTCCCACATCAAAAAGGCGGAACTGATTGAGGGAGTCGTTTATGCGGCGTCGCTGGTCAAGACTCAACACCACGCTCAGCCCTACGACGATCTCATTTTCTGGGTAAAAACCTACTGTCTAGCCACACCAGATGTCATGATGGGCAAGACGGCAGGGTTCGTTTGGATGCTAAAAATGAAATCCAACCGGATGTGGTAGTCCTGTTCTTGTAGTGGATAGAATGGACCAAAGTCAGATGTTTGTTCTACTGATTGAGCCTTATTGAGAATAGCCCCTGGGCTATCGGTAGTAGTCAGCGAAGGAATCAAACTTTTCGATGTACCTTGTGAGTACGAATCTCACTTTATGAAGTTAACTTAGACCAACGCCACAATGCATCATTACTTGCACTACCCTAGATGTTTTCTTGAGGTACCAGGAAGGTGGTCAATCCCGTATTAGTGACGATGATTCCATCGAAGGAGCGCCGGAGTTGATTGCAGAAATTGCCTCGAGCAGTGGGTCCTACGATTTACATGATAAACCGGTGCGGGGTCAAGGAATAACCAGAGCGAATCTTTCACTGGTTTCGGTTAGAAAATCAGATGTATCGCCCCCAGTTCCCAAATGAACTTTCCAGGGTTTTGGTTAAATGTGCCTGATGGCGCGAGATGTCCAAGGGAGTGGCAACCCTGCAGGCCAGATTGGCTACTCCTGAACATTTCGTACAAGCCCTAGGTGGACGAGCGTAGCGTCTGGGAACGCACCCGCTGCACCAGCAGTTGCACTCGCTCCACGTCCTTCCAACCGGGTTGCATTTCCACACCGCTGGATACGTCAATGCCGTAGGGTTGGGTTTGTGCCAGCGCCTGCTCACAATTTTCTGGCGTTATGCCCCCCGCTAGCCACCAGGGAATGGCCGGGAGAACCTCCGAGCGCAGGTATTTCCAATCCCAGGTGTGACCCGTGCCTCCAAGTTGCTCAGGATGGTAGGCATCCAGCAGCAGGCGGTTCACCCAAGGTTGATAGCGTGTCGCTTGCGTCAAACTGTCCGCATGGCGCACGCGGATGGCCTTGATCAATCGCAGGTGAGGCATGGCTTGCCGCAGAGATTGACAATCCGCCGGTGATTCATCGCCGTGCAGCTGCACCGTATCAAAGCCGGCCCTTTCTACCGCGTCAATGACCTGAGGAACTGGCGCATTTGCAAACACGCCAACGCGCCACACGGGATAATTAGCCAGCGCTTGATTGATGGCCCGTTGTTGCTCAGGCGGGACATAGCGGGGCGACCTGGGGACGCAAATAACGCCAATCGCAGTTACCCCCATCTGGGCAATGGCAACGGCCTGGGAAATCTGTGTAAGCCCGCAGATTTTGATTTCCATAGTAAGATTTTAAGCTTTAGGCGGGGTGACCACGGTAAGGTCAATAACGGAGATGAAAAACCAAGGACAGGGCGGTACCCAGCAATCCGCAAAGTGACAAACATAAAAGGCTTGGCCCCATGTGGTTTTTTCCTGGGATCAGGGATAGACCGGAGAAAGGTTATGGAATTTCTTGTCATCTTGTTCTTTCTGGCTCCGCTTCTCATCATTGGGGCCATCATTGGCAACTATAGCCAAGCCATCTATGGTTGTCAGCGCTTGAGTCCCAGCGCACGGCCTGGCCTTTGGGTTTTCTCTCCTCTCTCTGACAAACTAAAGCAACTTAGCTATATGAGAAAACGTAGTTTGTGTTTGGTTACACTCCACGTTTGACGGACCCACTGCCTCAACTAGGACCATCCCTGCTCAATCGGATTCGAATCAGTTACCAATCGAACCCTGTATCTTCCGCCACCTGTATCCAACACTGCCTCCCGACTCTATCGCTAAGCTTATGTCAAGTTTTGGGGTTTTGGTTCCAATCGTCTTGACAGCCTTGTACAGTAGGACTAAGTTAGGAAGCGTTGGTCGAGCAAGTATCGTAGCGATTCTATGCAGGGAGGCCTTGGTAGCTATTGAGAGCAAAACCAAAGGTGGGGCTACGCCCTGTGACCGAAGGGATGACATAGCTACATATGTCAACCTTTGTCGGCTTGGCTATACATATCTAGGCAAGTGCTGTCTGATGGCGTAGAAACAGAGGCAGTGATTGTTGTTTACAAAAGCCAACGCCGCCGCCAGTTATCAAAACCCAACGGGCCGAGTACGGCGCAACGGGTCTGACCTTTTCCGTTCAGCGTACGACAAGTACCAGGTGGGCGATAGGATTCAGGTGGTCTATTCAGCCAGCCAACCCCACATTAGCTTCACCAAAGAAACCGTTGACCAGGCGCGGCAAGCTCAACAGCGTTAAACTGTTTGCACCCAGGCGGCATAGCGTCGTTCTACCACCGGCCAGTTCACCACCTGCCACCAGGCTTTGAGATAGTCGCCCCGCCGGTTTTGGTACTTCAGGTAGTAGGCGTGTTCCCAGACATCATTGCCTAGCAGCGGCGTCGCACCCACGCTAATCGGGCTGTCTTGATTGGGCGTGGTCATGATGCCTATTTGCCCGTCAGGTTGTCCCACCAGCCACACCCAACCACTGCCAAACACACCCAATCCTGCTCGCTCAAACGCCTCTTGAAAGTTGGCAAAATCGCCAAATTTTTGTTGCAAAACCGTCGCCAGGGTACTGGTGGGTTGATTGTTGGGCCGGGGCGCCCGCATGCTTTCCCAGAACAAGCTGTGGTTGTAATGACCGCCCCCGTGATTGCGCACGGCCGTCCGAATGTCCGCAGGAATCCCGTCCAGGTTTTGGAGCAGTTGTTCGACGCTCTGGCCGATGAGTTCCGGGTGCTTGGCAATCGCAGCGTTTAGGGCGTTCACGTAGGCGGTATGGTGCTTGTCGTGGTGAAACCGCATGGTGCGTTCGTCAATGACAGGTTCCAGCGCATCGTAGGGATAGGGCAACGGGGGAACGGTAAACCCCGCCGTGAGTTCTATGCGCTGCACATCCGCCCAAGCCGGTTTGACTCCCAAGCCCAGTAACGCCAAGCCCCCAACCAACACTTGCCGCCGATGGACCATGCTAGTGCCTGACTCGCCACCCCCCATTGTACGTTAAATTCCTTGAAGATTCCTGACGGAATATCCAGCTGGTCCCACCGGCTACGGTAAACTGGGGTGCGACACACCTGATTGCGGAGCAACGCGCTTATGTCCCATACCGTCAAAATCTACGACACCTGCATCGGTTGCACCCAGTGTGTGCGGGCGTGCCCCTGTGACGTGTTGGAAATGGTGCCCTGGGATGGGTGCAAAGCTGGACAAATTGCGTCAGCGCCCCGTACCGAAGATTGCGTGGGCTGCAAACGTTGCGAAACCGCCTGCCCCACCGACTTTTTGAGCATTCGCGTTTATCTTGGCGCTGAAACCACCCGCAGCATGGGCTTGGCTTATTAGCAACGATTATTTAAGAAAAATCCTTTCTCCTGCCGGTTTAGCGTGCAGCCCCAAAGCGTACCAGTGCTTGCAGTTTCTCCCACGGTGCGCCGCTTTGGAGTACATCGCGGGCGAGCGTGATACCGGCGGTTATATTTTCCACTCGCTGAGCGACCCACAAGGCTAAAGCGCTGTTGAGCACCACCACATCTCGTTGCGCTGGCGTGCCCTTGCCTTGCAAAACCTGCCGCAAAATCTCGGCGTTTTCCTGGACATGGCCCCCCGCTAAAGCGGTCACTGGCGCCGGGGTTAATCCATACGCCTGGGGGTCGAGCACATCGGTTTGCAGGGGTGCATCGTCGGTCCAGTGGTAGTAATCGGTGGGCGCGCCCAAACCCGCTTCGTCTAGCCCTTCCCGACTATGGAGCACCACTGCCCGTCGCCGTCCCAACTGGTGCAGCGCTTGCGCCATTACAGGCAACAGTTCCGGTTGATACACGCCCAACACCTGGTACTGCGGGCGCAAGGGATTCACTAGCGGGCCAATCAAGTTAAAGACCGTGCGAATTTTGAGCGCCTGACGCAGGGGCGCGACGGCTTTCATGGCCGGATGGCAACCAGGCGCAAACAGAAACGTAATCCCCACGTCCCGCAGCGCCGCCACTGCCTGTTCGATTGGCCAGTTCAAGGGTAGCCCCAGCGCTTCCAGGACATCAGCGGACCCCACGCGACTGGAAGCTGACCGGTTCCCATGCTTGGCCACCGGCACCCCCGCTGCGGCTGCGACAAACGCCACCGCTGTCGAGATGTTGAAGGTGCCGGCCCCGTCGCCCCCCGTCCCGCAGGTGTCTAAGCAAGGTGGCCAGTCTTGGGTGACAGGGACAACCGCCTGCCGTTGCACCACCTGGGCCATGGCCGCCAGTTCCGTTGCCGTGACCCCTTTGGCCTGCAACGCCACGAGAATCCCCGCCGCCAAGGCCGGTGGCATGTCTTCCTGTAACCAAGCCTGCATCAGGGCTTCCGCCTGTGCTGCCGTCAGGGGTTCCCGGTTCAACAGTTGCTGCAACAGGGGCGGCCCGACTTCAGGCATAGATGGGTCCCTCGTCAAAGGGAACATCCTGCCAGCGACCCGGCCCCACCGCCCGCAACGCCTGTTTCAAGTCCACGTCCCCCGTGTACAGGGCCTTGCCGATAATGACCCCAGCCAACCCCAGCGGTTCCAAAGCCAGCAGCGACAGTAAATCCGTCATCGAACCCACGCCCCCCGACGCCAACACCGGCACACTGACAGCACTCAACAGCGCCCGCAACCCGTCTATATCCGGCCCGGCTAGCGTGCCATCCCGCTCAATGTCGGTGTAAATGAAGCCGGCCACCCCCCGTTGCGCCAACGCCTGCGCCAGCGTTTGCACATCCGTTGCTGTTGTCTCCTGCCACCCGGCGACTGCCACCTGGCCCTGGCGCGCGTCGAGACTCACCCAAATCCGCCCTGGGAACTGGGCACACCAGCGCTCGACCTGCTCCGGCTGCTGCACCGCCACCGTCCCCACAATCACCCGGTCCACCCCCAGCGCCAGCAGTTGGGCAATGGTTTCCGTCTGGCGAATCCCACCCCCCACCTGCACTGGAATGTCCACCGCCCGTACGATGTCACGAATCACGTCGAGATGCTGGGGTGTCCCCGTCTTCGCGCCCGCCAAGTCCACCACATGCAAGCGCGTCGCCCCGTGTCGCACCCACGCCTGGGCCATTTGCACGGGGTTGGTGCTAAACACCTCCGAGCGGGCAAAATCCCCCTGGGTCAACCGCACACACTGCCCTTGCCACAGGTCAATCGCTGGGATGACGTCCATCGTTTAGCCCACCCTCTGCATCAATTTTGCCCGATAGTCGTCAGCGCTCCACATCTGCCAGCGGCCTTCGCCCAGGAGTTCCAGCACCTTCTGGTGATAATCCACCAGGGTTGGGCGATGGCCCACGCTCAAATACACCACCTGGGTCGCCTGCAATTGCTGATACAAATGCCGTTCGTTTGCCACATCCAGCGCGCTGGTGGCTTCATCCAAAATCGCATAGCGCGGGCGATAGAGCAACAAGCGGGCAAACGCCAGTCGCTGCTGCTCACCCAGGGATAAAACCGTCGGCCAATCCAAAATCTCATCCCAGTTAAACCGCGCCGTCAAGTACCCCAAATTCACCTGCTCCAGGACCCGCTGCAATTGGGCATCGGTGAGGCGCTCGTCGTTTTTGGGGTAGAGCAATTGCTCGCGCAACGTGCCCAACACCATGTAGGGCCGCTGGGGCAAAAACAACATCTCGTCAATTGCCGGACGCACAATCACGCCGCTGCCATTGGTCCACAGACCCGCCACCGCCCGCAGAATCGAGCTTTTGCCCACGCCGCTGGCCCCCACAATCAGCAACCGCTCATCGGGCGCTAGATGCACTGTCAAATCCCGCACCAGCTCCTGTTCTGAATTGGGAGTCAACAGCGTCATTTTGTGAATGCGCAATTGGTTAGCTTCTTCAGTTTGAATGCGACCGTTGGGACTGGGTTTCCCCCAATGCATTTGATGCTGGGTTAACACTTCTTCAAACGCACCCAAACGATTGACACCGGCGGCAAAACTGGAAATCTGTTGAATCTGGTTGGTCACTAGGGACAACGCCCCCAGCACCTGCATAAAGGCTACATAGGCCTGGGTGATCGTCCCCAAGTCCGTCTTGCCGGCAAAGTACAACGGAGCGACGATGATATAGGGCACCAGCCGCGTGAAATAGTTATAGCCGTACTGGAACAAATCAATCAGCGCCTGCCAGAGAATTAACAGATCAAAGTTGCGCACCACTTGGGCAAAACGGCGGGTGACCTGTTGCAACTCCTGGGGTTCGCCCCGGTAAAAGGCAATGGATTCGGCATTGTCCCGCACATGCACCAGCCCATAGCGAAAGTCCGCCTCGTACCGCAATTGGTCGTAGTTAATTTTAATTAACCGCCGCCCGGCCAGCACCGCAATGACCGTCCCCACGGTGGCATAGACAATCAACCCCCAGGTCAAGGGTTTGGAAATGCTATAGAGAATGGCCGTAAACGACAGCAGCGTTAACACCGTATCCAATATGTCTAACAAAAATGACAACGTGACCGAGGTAAAGGAACGAATATCTTCGGAAATGCGCTGGTCAGGGTTGTCAATTTCGGTGTGGGAGGAATTGGAATCCAACTCGTAATAAGACCGGTGGCTCAAGTATTCCTGGAGAAAATGGTGCGTCAGCCATTCCCGCCAGAAGAGTCCCAACTTCAACCGGATGTACCGATACCCCACCAGAATAGGAATGGCTGCAATAATCAACACCCCGTAGAGCGTCAAATTCAACCAAAATGTCGGTTGGTCTTTCGCCCCCAAGGCCGTATCAATAAAGCGAAAGATGTAACTCAGGGACACATTGGCCCCGTTGACGGCAAAGGACAAAAACAGCAGTAACCCCAGCAACAACCACTGTCGCCAGCGGGGCAATACCGCCCGGTGCGCCAACCCAAAACACACCCCGCTGAAGACCAATCCCCCGATCGCCCAAGCCAACGCCGGCGAGGCCACCAGTTTTTGCACCTGTTTAACCAGACCCCCGGCATATTTATTCACCATTTCTGGCGCGAGGGCTTGTCCGGCCAACGTCGCTCCTACGACCACAAAAAATGCCACGCACACTACCGTTACCAGCAGCACCCCCAGCAAGCCAGCAAACGCCCAGAAACTGAGTCGTGGCTCGAGGGGATAGAAATAGGGCTGGGCAATTTTGATAAAGCGTCGCCATAGCCGGCGGTCAAAATTAAACGTTTCCATTGGCGCAGGTACCCGGTTGGTCACAATGGCGTTTCCCCTCAACGCTAACCCCGATGAGTATAGCGTAAACCGCCAATTGCAAAGAAGAACGTCACTGACATCCCGAACACCGCCTGCTTGAGTAAAATAAACGCAATAGCGGTTGGGCATCCCCGTCTCCATGAGTTACTGTTTGAACCCCGACTGTCCTCGCCCTAGCCACAACCCGCCGGATGCCCTTGTTTGTGAAGCTTGTGGGAGTTCACTGCTACTGCAAGGTCGTTACCGCGCGCTGCGACCCCTGGGCCAGGGGGGATTTGGGCGCACCTTCCTGGCGATAGACGAAGACAAACCCTCGAAGCCTCGCTGTGTCATCAAGCAGTTTTTGCCGATGGCGATGGACGCCCAAGCCTACGCCAAGGCTTCGGAGTTGTTCCAGCGCGAGGCGGTGCGTTTGGATGAACTCGGGCATCACGAGCAAATCCCCAAGCTCTACGCTTACTTTGAACAAGACCAGCGCCAGTACATCGTCCAGGAATATATTGACGGGCTGAACTTGGCCCAGGAATTGCAAATCTACGGCCCCTTCAGCGAAGCGAAGGCATTGCAACTCCTGCAAGATGTAATTCCGGTGCTGGAGTTCATCCACGACCGCCAGGTGATTCACCGCGATATCAAACCGGAAAACCTGATCCGCAGCTCGGCCACCGGCAAGCTCTACCTGGTAGATTTTGGCGCGGCGAAGTTTGCTCCCACCAGCTCCATGACCAGCCTGCGCACAATCATCAGCAGCGCTGGATTTACCGCCCCGGAGCAAATGGTGGGCAAGGCGGAATTTGTCAGCGACCTGTACAGCTTGGGGGTGACCTGTGTGCACTTGATGACCGGGCGCTCACCCCTAGAGCTTTACGACATGGCCCACGATGGCTGGGTGTGGCAAAATTATGTGGCCCAGCCCGTGAGTGAAGGACTAGCGCGGATTCTCAACCGGCTGCTAGAGCGAGCGACCCGCAAGCGTTACCAATCGGCGACGGAAGTGCGACGGGACTTAGAATTACTTGCCCCCCGTTCCACCACACCCACCTTGGTGGCTCCTAAAGGGGCGACGCCCCCGCCCAATTCGGCGCCGGCTCCTAAGAAAATCACCTTGCCCTTGCCCCAGCGTCCAGACAAGGGGACCCGCCCGGCGGAAATCCCGACAGCGCCCACCTGGGAATGTGTCTGCACTCTTGGCCCCTACAGCAACTGGGTGACTTCGGTCAGCGCGGTGCAGAGCGTGGGACTCGGTATCGTGATGGCTGCCGCTGGTAAGGACGGTATCCTGCGGGTGTGGCAGTTGAGCGGCTGGAACCAAGGGACCGTCACACCCACGCCCCTATGGTCCTATACCTACACAGCCCCCCTGCTGGCGGTGCAATTTACCCCCGATGCCCGCTACTTGGTCGGGGGAGGTGAAGACCGGACGCTGCGGGTGTGGGAGGTGAATAAGGGGAAAATCGTCCAAACGCTAGGGGGACTCTTTGCCAAGCACAGCAGCCCGATTTGCGCGGTAGCCGTCAGTCCCGATGGGCGGCTTGTTGCCAGCGGCAGCGAGGACAAAACCATCCGGGTGTGGGAACTGAGCAGCGGTAAATGTCTGGCGACCTTAACCGGCCACAGCAGCCATGTTCGCACGTTGCAATTTACAGCCGATGGGTTTTTCCTGGTCAGCGGCGGTTGGGATAATGCGGTGGTGATCTGGGAACCGGTGAGTGGCCGTTGCCTGCGCACCCTGAGCGAGCCGTTTCGCTTTGGGGATAACGGGTTTAACGCCGTCGCCCTGAGCGCGGATAATCAGTGGTTGGCCACCGGCAACGAAAACCGGCTGTTGCACCTGTGGGATTTCAATCGGGGTGAACAGGTCTTTTGCTTCCCAGAGCAAAAAAGCGCCGTGACCGCCCTAACGTTTTCGCCTCGAGGCAATATCCTGGTCAGCGGCAACCGCGATGGTTTGATTACCACCTGGGATATGGTGTTGCGCCAGCAGCGGGATACGCTTAAGGGTCATAGCAAACCCATCACGAGCCTGGCGTTTACCCCAGACGGCCAATTGCTCGTGTCGGGGAGCCGGGATAACTCGGTGCGCATTTGGCGACAACCGTTATGATCAGCCGGATTTTGGCACGGGCCAGCCAGGGGGAAGCAATCAGCCCTGCCGACGCCTATGCACTCTTGACTGCGGATTATCCGGTGCAGGCGTTACAGCAAGCCGCGGATCACTTGCGCCGGACGTTGGTGGGAGACCCCGTGAGCTACGTGGTCAACCGCAACATCAACTTCACCAATATTTGCGAACAACACTGCGGGTTCTGCGCCTTTCGCCGGGATGCGGGCCAACCGGGAAGCTACTGGCTCACCCCAGAGCAAATCATCGCCAAAGTGCAAGCGGCGGTGCAACAGGGGGCGACCGAAATCTGCATGCAGGGCGGGTTAAATCCCCAAGCGCGCCGGCACGGAACCACCCTGGGCTATTACCAACATCTCGTAGCGCTCATCAAAACCACGGCGCCCCAGGTGCATCTCCACGCCTTTTCCCCCCAGGAAATTCAATTCATCAGTCGCCAGGACGGGGTGAGTATTGCCTATGTCCTGCGGGCGCTCCAGGATGCCGGTCTGGATTCGATGCCAGGGACGGCGGCGGAAATCCTGGTGGATGAGGTGCGGCGGGTCATTTGCCCCGAAAAAATTGACACCGAGACCTGGCTGGGGATCGTACGGGAAGCACACCGTATGGGAATTCCCACCACCAGTACCATGCTCTGCGGGCATATCGAAACGCCAGCTCAGCAGGTGGCCCATCTGGAGCGCTTGCGGGCGCTGCAGCAAGAGACCGGAGGATTCACGGAATTTATCTTATTGCCGTTTGTGGGGGCGCAGGCGCCGGCTCCGCTGCGACGGCGGGTGGGACGCGACCAACCGGATTTACAGGCAACCTTGAAACTCACGGCAGTGGCGCGATTATTTCTCGGGCGGTGGGTGCAACACCATCAGCCCAGTTGGGTGAAGTTGGGTCTCGATGGGGCGGTGCAGGCGTTGCAGTGGGGGTGCGATGACATCGGTGGGACGTTGATGGAGGAACACATTACTACGATGGCGGGGGCCAAAGGCGGCACCGCCAAGACAGTGGCGGAATTGCAAGCTGCCATCACCCGCATTGGCCGTCCCTACTGGCAACGCACCACCCTGTACCAGCCTTGTCAGCAACCGGCAAATCTGATAGGGTGACGCTGAGGGGTGTGAGGAATGTCATTCCTATGGAAAGGGTGTCCGGGCCGTGTGACCCTGACCCGCAAGCCCGTGCCTGGGTCGAGATTGACGCGCAAGCCCTGGCTGCGAACACACAAGCCATTCGCCGGTACTTGGGTGCCCAAACGGAATTGCTTGCCGTTATCAAAGCTGATGCCTATGGTCATGGGGCGGTCACCGTCGCGGAAGTGGTGCTGGCGCATGGAGCCACCTGGTTAGGCGTGGCTACCCTGGGAGAAGCCATCCAACTCCGCCGGGCGGGGATTGAGGCGCCGATTTTGTTGCTGAGCGGGGTCAACACTGCTGCTGAAGTGGCTGCCCTGCTGTACTGGCGGGTGGAACCTACCTTGGCGATGGGGGAACAGGTGTTTTTGTTTGCCCAAGCGGCCCAGTCCCTTGGTCAAACCCTGCCAGTGCATCTGGATGTGGATACGGGCATGTCGCGTCTGGGGATTCCCTGGTCACAGGCGGCGGATTGGGTGCGCCTAGTTTACCAAACGCCGGGGTTGCGGCTGGCCAGTCTCTACTCCCACCTGGCAACGGCGGACGACCCCGACCCCCAGTTTGTTTACACGCAACAGCAACGTTTTGAGCACGTGATTCAACAGGTGCGGCGCTGGGGATTGCCCTTGCCGAAATTGCATCTGGCCAATTCCGCCGGGATGTTGCTCGACAGACAACTGCATTATGATATGGTGCGGGTGGGGTTAGCTCTGTACGGCTATGCGCCGGCGCCCCATTTGGCGGGCATCTTGCCATTGCAGCCGGTGTTGCAGGTGCGGGCGCGGATTACCCAAATCAAGGACATTGCGCCGGGGACCGGCGTGAGCTATGGGCAACGGTTTATTGCCGACCGACCGATGCGCCTGGCGACGGTGGCGATTGGCTATGCCGACGGAGTGCCCCGCGCCTTGTCCCAGCAATTGACCGCCTTGATTGCTGGGCGACGGGTGCGCCAGGTGGGGATGATTACCATGGACCAACTGATGCTGGATGTGACGGAGGTGCCGCACGCCCAGGTGGGCCAGGTGGTGACGCTCATCGGTGCCGATGGCGACCAGTGGATTACGGCTGAGGATTGGGCCAGAACCTTGAACACCATCACCTGGGAGGTTCTGTGCGGGTTTCGGCATCGGTTGCCGCGGGTGCTGGGGAAACTGCCGGCGCCCTTGGTGCAGGAGGTATCCTAGCCCAGTCCCAGTCAGCCAGGGTATCAATGGCCCAGTGACTATACCGTTGCACCCAGTGGTAGGGCATTTGGCGAGCCACGCCTAAAACCCAGGCGCCGCTGGCTCTGGCCTGGAGAAGGCCGTTGCGGGTGCTCTCGACGACCAGGGTGTGTTCTGGGTCAGCCAGGTCCCGATAGTCGGCCACATAAAAGTGAAACCAGCCAGCAGCGTCCCCCAAGATGCCTATGTCGGCGCATTCGGTTTGGCATCCTAGGCGATAGCCCCGTTCTTGGGCTTGCTGGAGAAACGCCAGGGCGTCGGGATGCCAGGGCAAGGCCGATAAGCGCGTCAAGGCTTGGGTGTACTGCTGGTGAAATCGTTGCACCAACTGGGTTAAGTAACTGTCGCTGACAGAACGCCCATAGCTGTCCCAAAGCTGGCGGAGAAAGTCTCGGTCAGACCCCCCCTGATACCAGGGATGGCGACGCCGAGGGGCGATATTTTCCCGGAGCAACAACTCCTGCAAGACCGTTTCCCGCAAGGGTTGGTCTTGCCACAACACGCCCGATAGCGCACAGACAATCGTGGTGAACACAGCCAAAGTTAAGGCGTCGGGCTGGGACTGGGTTGGGGCGCTGGGGGTGCCAATTTCCGGATCAATTCCTGAGCGGCGGCGTGGGCGGTGGTGCCTGGGGGAATTTGGCGGGCTAAATTCAAGGCTTCGGCGGGGTTTTGACTCTCCTGCTGCCGCGCCTGCTCGAGTAACTTGCTGCTGGCCTGGTTGAGCAATTGCTCCACTTGGGGGCGAATGTCCGCTTGATTGCGCAACGGCAACGCCAATTGAATCGCCCGCAGCCAGCCTTGCGGTGTATTGAGGGCCGCTTGTTTTTCCGCATCCTGAAGTTGTAGGCGCCCCTGCCATTGTTTGATTTGCGCCTGGGCCTGGCTGTACAGCGCACGGCCCGCCGTAATCCGTCGTGCTTCGTTGATGGCTGTCTGCCAATCGCCCCGGTCTGCCGCTTGTCGCGCTGCATCGAGCAAGGGCTGGTCTTGCAGGGTTTCCAGGCGCACCCGCCACTCCCGCACCCGTTCCTGCGCCCGCGCGTACAAAGCTCGCTGGGGACGAATCTGCTGGGCTTCGGCAATGGCGCTGCTCAAACCGGCAATGGTTCCTGCGGCTGCCCAACCTTCCGCCCGCGCCAGGATGGGACTGTCTTCCACAATTTGGATTTGATTTGTCCAGGCGGCGATGTCTGCCTGCGCCCGGTTCCACAGGGGATTATTGCTGGGGATTTGTCTAGCTAGCGCAATGGCCTGATTCCAGGCGGCCACTGTGCGAGCTTGAGCGATCTGGCGGGCCTGGTTCAGCAGGTTCAACGCCACAATCGTCTGCTGCCAGGTTTCAATCTGAATTTGCGCCTGGTTGTACAAGGGGCGGCTGGCGTCCAGGGTTTTGGCTTTGGCAATTGCCGCTTGATAACCGGCGACGGTATCGCTCCAGGTTTGGGCTTCGGCTTCCGCCAGCACGATAAAATCGGCGACTTCTTCCTGGAGATTGGCATCGGCGGGGACGCTCCGGGCTGCGGCTAAAGCACCGGCCAAATCCCGCGCCCGCAGGTGCCGCACCGCCACTACGTCCAAAATATCCCGCGCCCAGCGTTGGTATTTCGCCTGCGCCTGTTCATACAAATAACTGTCTTTGGGAATCTGCTTCGTCTTGCCCATTGCTTCCAGCAGCGAGGCCACCTGTCCCCGTTGAGCCAACTGTTCCGCCTGCTCCAGCAAGGTGGCTTCTTGACGGGTGCGGAGAATTTTGCCAATCAGGGCCTGGTAGCGCTCCGTCTGGGCGTAGGATTCGTTGATGGTGGGCAATAGGCTGGCCTGCGCCATCGCCGTGCGCCAATCCCCCTTGCGCAGAGCCGCTTCCGCTTCTTCGTAGATGCGGGTCACTTCCGTCCAGCCCATTTGCCATTTGCGTAATTCTTCTTGGGCCAGTTGGGCCGCTGCAGTGCCGGGGGGAATTTTTTGAGTGATTTCTAGGGCGGCTTCCAGGTTGCCGGCTTGGGCTTGTTCGTTCGCCAGCGCCAGCAAATCCATCGCCCAGGTATTGAGAAACCGGTCAATTTCAGCTCGCTGGGGGTGGTTGGGCGGCAAATCCGCCAGCAAGGCAATAGCCCGTTCTAGCCCGGCGACATCCTTACTCCTAGCGGCTTCCTGAGCGCAGTACAAACGACTCGCAACCGAAGCGGTCGGTAAAAACAACCGGTTGCACTTGGGGAAACTGGGGATACGCAACATCAGCACCACCGCCCCAAACCCGACCAATCCCGACACCAGCGCAGTTCCCACCACCAAGAGCGGCCAGCGGTCCAGCCAGGAACTCGCCGGTTCAACGGGCACCGGTTCAGTTTCGGGCGTCATCAATTCCGAGTCGGGTGTGGGCATCCAGTCATTGCGAAACTGCACTTACTCTACATTAATTCTGGCAGTAACATCGCGCGATTGTCCCTTTGCGCTAGCTATGCGCATTCTCTGTGTGTCCACGCCGGTGGGGCCGTTAGGTTCGGGTCTAGGCGGCGGCGTCGAATTAACGCTGCGCAATCTGGCAACGGCTTTGCAGCAGCGGGGACATGCGATTCAAGTCATTGCGCCTGCCGGTTCGGTATTGCCGGGCGTGCCCTTGGTGGAAGTGCCGGGGGTGTGCCAACCCTTTGCCCAAAACCAGCAGCGGGAGGCGGCCATCACCATGCCAGCGGGAAATGTGCTGGGGCGGATGTGGTGGGAAGCCCGTCGCCACCCCTGCGACATTGCCATCAACCTGGCCTACGACTGGTTGCCCCTGTACCTGACGCCGTTTTTTGACCGGCCAGTGGTGCATTTGGTGAGCATGGGGTCGCTGCTGGCGGCCATTGACACGATACTGGCGGAATTGCTGGCAACTCACCCCCACTGTATCGCCATGCACACCCGTGCCCAGGCGGCCACGTTTGGGGAAGCGATTGCGCAGCAGGTGACGGTTGTGGGCAACGGCCTGGACCTGAACGCCTACACCTTTTGCGAACAGCCGGAACCGGTGCTGGCCTGGGTCGGACGAATTGCGCCGGAAAAGGGGTTGACCGATGCCTTAACGGTGGCGCGGCAAACGGGCTATCCCCTGCGGATCATGGGCGCTATCGCGGATAGGAGCTACTGGCACCAGGTATGTCAGCAGTTTCCCGAAGCGCTGGATTACTACCAGGGGTTTCTCCCAACGACCGAGATGCAAGCCCAGTTGCGCACCTGCCTGGCGTTGCTGGTCACGCCCCACTGGGTGGAAGCCTTTGGCAATGTGGTGATGGAAGCCCTGGCCTGCGGCGTGCCGGTGATTGCCTACGCCAGTGGCGGGCCAGCGGAACTCGTGCGCCACGGGGAAACGGGTTGGCTGGTGACGCCGGGGGATGTCGCTGGTTTGGCGATGGCGGTAGAACAGGTGCGGCACATTGACCGGCGACGGTGTCGGCAACAGGCGGAACAGGAATTTTCCCTCACCGCGTTTGGCCAGCGATTGGAACAATGGTTGCACCAAAACTTGTCTACAAGTCAATAACCTGTCCTGCACCCCAGCCACAGGTTATCATGGTTAAGGTAATACGTGAGGGTTGGCATGTTTGCGCCCGCTGGTTTCCTGCTGCAGTCCGACGAGTCCCTTGCCTTAACCCAGCCCCCCACGATTCAGGTTTTGCCCAACGGTGTCACAGTCATTGCCCAGCGCTTACCAGGAGCAACGGTGAATTTTTCCCTATGGGTTGGTTGCGGGTCGCAGCACGAGACCGACGACCAGAATGGCATGGCCCACTTTTTGGAACACATGGTGTTTAAGGGCAATGACCGGATTCCCCTAGGGCACTTTGAGCAGCGGGTGGAGCGGGTCGGAGGGATGACCAACGCCGCTACGAGTCAAGAGTACACCCACTTTTTTGTGACAACGGCACCCCAAGATTTTCCCGACGTTGCGCCCCTGCTAGTGGATTTGGTCTTGCGCCCTGGGTTGGCTGCCGAGGAATTCGACCGGGAACGCCAGGTGGTGCTGGAGGAAATTCGCCGCGCCCAGGATATGCCCCAACGGCGGTTGATGCAGCGAGTGTTGTCCTTGGGGTTTGCCGGTTTGCCCTATGCTCGGCCCGTGCTGGGTCCAGCGGAGGTGGTGGCCCAATTAACCCCAGAAGCCATGCGCCGGTTTCATCAGCAGTGGTACAGCCCGGAACGGCTCACGGCGGTGGTGGTGGGGGATTTGGCGGTTGAGAACTTACTAGAAGTGGTGGTGCCCTGTTTGACCCCCTGGCGCACCCACGACCCGGCGCCCCAGTGCGTGTTTCCCACGCCCGTTTGCCCGCTGGTGCATGACGAGGAAATGGTCGATGACGTGGAGCAGGCGCGGCTGGTGTTGTCGTGGCCGGTGCCGGGGTTGCGGGATTTCCAAACGGTGTGTGCCTTGGATGCGCTGGCGATGGTGTTGGGTCAGGGGCGGACATCGCGCCTGGTGTGGGAGTTGCGCTATGAGCGGGGCTGGGTGACCGGGATTACAGTGCAGAATATGAGCTTTGTGCATCAGGGCTTGTTCTGGATTGGGGTGCAGGCGCCGGTGCAGCATATACCCGCCGTCACTGAGGTGATTCGGGAACATCTCGCCCGCTTGGCGACGGAACTGATTTGTCCCGAGGAATTGGCGCTGTTGCGGCGGCGGGTGACAAGCCGGTTCATTTTTGCCAATGAAACGCCAGCCGAACGGGCGGGTCTGTACGGGTATTACCAGACGGTGCTGGGGGATATCAGCCTAGGGCTAGGGTATCCGGGTACGGTGGCCAGTCTCCAGGCGAGTGTCCTGCAACAGGTGGCCCAAACCTATCTGGTGCCGGAGCGCATGAGCCGGGTGGTGATGCGTCCCCGTGCTTAATGGTTGGCTTGCACCCCACCTTGGCAGGTGTTAGCTTAAAAGAGAAGGGATGCGCGATTCTCTTAGGGAAATTCGTGCCATTGTTTGGATGAGAAAAAATGACGGTTGCCACACCTGAAATTGCTACGCAGGCGCTATTAACGATTCGCGATTTAACCGCCGAAATTGAAGGGACGCCCATTCTCAAAGGGGTGAATTTGACGGTTAAGCCGGGGGAAGTTCACGCAATTATGGGGCCAAATGGGTCAGGAAAAAGTACCCTGGCCAAGGTGTTGGCGGGTCATCCGGATTACACGGTGACGGGGGGAGAGGTCTGGTATCGCGGGCAAAATTTACTGGAGCTAGCACCGGAGGAACGGGCGCATTTGGGCTTGTTTTTGGGATTCCAATACCCCATCGAAATTCCGGGCGTGACCAACGCCGAATTTTTACGTCTAGCTTGCAACCGGCGTCGCCAAGCGCGGGGGCTGCCGGAGTTGGACCCCCTGGATTTTGACGATTTCATCCAAGAAAAGCTGAAAGTGGTGCAGATGGATAGCGCTTTTCTATCGCGCAGTGTGAATGAGGGGTTCTCCGGCGGTGAGAAAAAACGCAATGAGATTTTGCAAATGGCTCTGTTAGAACCGGACTTGGCCATTTTGGACGAGACGGATTCCGGGCTGGATATTGACGCACTGCGGATTGTCGCCAATGGCATTAACCAGTTGATTCATCCCCACAACAGTGTGATTTTGATTACCCACTATCAACGCCTGTTGAACTACATTACCCCCCACTACGTGCATGTGATGGAGGGGGGACGGATCGTGTGCACTGGTGGGCCGGAGTTGGCGCAGGAGTTGGAAGCGCGGGGGTATGACTGGTTGCGCGAGGCTGGAGATGGGGACTGAAACCGGTCGGGGCCTGGCGCTGCTGGCGGGGCGGGACGACAAGGGAGCGTCTGATTTTCTGGCGTGGCGGGACCAGGTACTGGCGCAGGTGCAAGCTCCTGACTGGCCTAGCGTAGACCGGGAAGCCTGGCGGGCCACTGACCTGCAACCAGTATTGGATAAAGACTGGCGCTTGGCGATGGCGGTGGGCCGAGAAGCGGTCACGCTGGAGTTGCTGCCGGAGTTGCCGGCGCGGGTGTGGCGCATCAATGGCCAGGTGGTGGACCACACCATGTTGCCAGCGGGGGTGACGCTCGGTGAGTGGAAGGATTTGACAGCGGCGGAACGGGAACGCCTGGGGGCGGGCTTGCCAGCGGACGGGTTGACAGCGTTGAATCAGGCGGCGGTATCCCAAGTGCTGGTGGTGCGAGCCAAAGGCGAGGTCACGGAACCGGTGCATGGGCTGCATTACAGTCGGGCGGAAACGACGCCGGTGTTGGTTTGCCCGCGTTGGGTGTTGATGGTGGAAGCCGGCGCGCGGTTGACGTGGGTGGAGGATTACGCCAGCGCTGGTGCGACTTGGACCAACGGGGTGAGCGAGATTTTTCTGGGGCCAGGGAGCCAGTTGACCCATTACCTGATCCAGCGGGAGTCCTGGGAATCGGCTCACCTGTTGCGCATGGCGGTACACCAAGCGCGCGACAGTCACTACACCTTGCGCGTCGTCAGCGCCGGAGCGTTTTGGAGCCGGTGTGAACCGTCCATTTACCAGGAAGGGCCAGGGGCGACGACGGTCCTGCGGGGTTTGAGTTTGGTGGGCGGACGCCAGCACAGCGATATGCACAGCCGCATTGTCCACGACCATCCCCAGGGCACCAGCCGGCAATTGCACAAGTGTGTGGTGGCGCACCAAGGACAGGCGGTGTTTCACGGGAACATCCGGGTTGCGGCTGCTGCCCAGTTAACGGATGCCGGGCAATTGAATTTGAATTTGTTGCTCTCACCCAAAGCGCGGGTGGATACGCGGCCCCAGTTGGAAATCCAAGCGGATAACGTCAAATGCACCCACGGCGCCACAGTGAGCGATCTCGACCCCGACGCCTTGTTTTATTTACAAAGCCGGGGGCTGGATCGGCAAGCGGCGCGATTATTGCTAGTGGATGGCTTTGCCCAGGAGTTATTGCAAGAAATTCCCTTCCCTACCCTGCGCCAACAGTGTCAAGCTTTGATGCGTCAATTGATTGGTACCGAGGAGCGCCTATGACCACGACCACCCGACGTTTGTTAGGGCAAGCAACGCGGGCCGATTTCCCCATCCTGCATCAAGAAGTAAACGGCCATCCTTTGATTTACTTCGACAACGCGGCCACGTCCCAAAAGCCCCGCCAGGTCCTGGAATGCTTGCAGCATTACTACGAGTGCGACAACGCTAATGTCCACCGGGGCGTGCATACCTTGAGCAACCGGGCCACCCAAGCCTACGAAGAAGCCCGCGCCAAATGCGCCCGTTTGATCCACGCGCCGGCCCCAGAGACCATCGTATTTACTCGCAATGCGACCGAGGCGATTAACCTAGTGGCCTATAGCTGGGGGATGAGCCAGTTGCAAGCGGGGGATGAAATTGTCCTGACGGTGATGGAACACCACAGCAACCTGGTGCCCTGGCAATGGGTAGCCCAGCGGACGGGAGCGACCTTGCGCTTTGTGAGGCTAACGCCGCAGGAGACCTTTGACCTGGAGCATTACCAATCGTTGCTATCGGACCGCACCAAGCTGGTCGCCTGCGCCTATGTTTCCAACATGCTGGGGTGCGTGAATCCGGTGGCGGACATCATCCGGCTGGCGCATCATTGGGGAGCCAAGGTGCTGCTAGATGCCTGTCAGGCGGTGCCCCACATGCCGGTGGATGTGCAGGCGCTGGATTGTGACTGGCTGGTGGCATCAGGGCACAAAATGTGCGGGCCAACAGGCGCTGGTTTTCTCTACGGCAAGGCGGACCTGTTGCGGCAAATGCCACCGTTTTTGGGGGGTGGGGAGATGATCAGCGAGGTGTTTTACGAATACAGCACCTATGCCGATTTACCCCACAAATTTGAAGCTGGGACGCCAGCGATTGCCGAAGCCATCGCGTTAGGGGCGGCGGTGGACTATCTGCAGCATTTAGGGCTAGAAAATATCCACGCCTACGAACAGGAGCTAGTGAGTTATCTATGGCAACAATTGCAGGGAATTCCGGGGATTCGCCTGTTTGGTCCCCCACCGCCGCACCGGGCTGGTCTAGTGGCGTTTACCCTGGCGGATGTGCATCCCCACGACCTGTCCACCCTGTTAGACGAAGCAGGAATTGCCATTCGTGCGGGTCACCATTGCACGCAACCCCTGCATCGTTACCTGAATATCTCAGCCAGCGCCCGCGCTAGCTTGTATTTCTACAACACCCCTGCAGAAATTGACCGGTTTATTGCCGTGGTGAAGGAAGCGGTGGACTTTTTCCAAGGAATCAATGCACTGGGGGATTAAGCAGGTCATCTGCAGAGAACACGAGGTCAGGAAAGGTTAAAGACGACAAAAATTGCCCGCAATAGACAATGATTGGTTCAGTCCCCTGGCGATAGACTTCCACACGTTGAGCTTCCAGATGAACCAGCCAAACTTCTGGGATACCTGCGTCCAGGTACAGGGGCACTTTTACCTGCTGGTCGTAGGCAATACCGCTATCGGCAACTTCAACCAACCAGTAAATGTCTGGCAGCGTGGGATGACCAGTCCCATAGAAATCATCCCGCCAGCGGACGACGGCAATATCAGGCTGGGGTTCAGAATCGCTCAAAGTGATGGGGTTTTGGGTGCGGCACTAGGCTTGGCGGCCAAGGGAACTGATCAACAAATAGGCGATGCGTTCTACGGCTGCCGCGTGACGGTAACTGATGGGAGACCTGACCACAATGTCGCCGCGAATCAATTCGAGCCGGACATCGGGCTGAAAAATCATGCGGTGGTACTGGTCAACGCTGAACCGGTGGCGGACCAGCTCACTCGCAGTCATAGACATCCTGTCATGTCTTGAGTCGCGGATTCGGCGATGCAACTTTTTTTCATTGTACTGGGGCCAGAGCGGGCAATGTAAAGAAATGTGTATGCGAACGATTCCGCCAGAGCCGAAAAAGGCCGTATTTTCGTCGAATCGTTCGATGTGGCTCCCCATCGGGGTTTCAGGCGATTTTTAGGGGTGTTGCAAAGTACAAAAGCAGTACAAATCTCGAATCGTTCGCAAATGGGTCTTGCAAGTCCCGTCTCATCTGGGTTTTAATAAAGACTGTCCCCACTCGCTGGGGAAATCTATAAATTGGAAACGACTGGAACCTTTCTGGACACCCCCCTTTGAGGGCGAAAGTCCCCACTCGCTGGGGAAATCTATAAATTGGAAACGTGTACTCGATACCGATGGTTAGATTCTCCATACGGAGTCCCCACTCGCTGGGGAAATCTATAAATTGGAAACTCTAAAGATTTCATTAGTTGCTCTTTTGTCACCCGGAAGGGTCCCCACTCGCTGGGGAAATGGAAATTAGGAAATTAATTCACCCAAGGCTGCAATACCTGCTGAATGGCCTGGCGCTGTTCGGCGTCGTAACCCCAGCGCTGGAGAAAATCACTGTAAGTTCCTGTTTCCCCTGCTGCATTTCGCGCCATTTCCCGGGCTTTGGGAGGTACTTCCGGTAGCTTCAACCGCTCAAGCAACTGTTGGGTTCGCCGTTGCACCCGGTCGGACCCCTTTGCCATCTCCAGGTCGCCGTTGCGCCGGTGCGTGATTCCCATCGCGGTGGACATCACCAGGTTTTTGACCAATAGTTCGCTGACAATCGCCGGTGACGTGGCGAGTGCTTGCACCAGCGGTTCATCCGGTTGGTCTGCCCAGGGTTCATCCAGCGTTAAATAGGTCACGAAAAAGCCCCGCGCGCCGTTTTCGCTCTGCACCAGCGCCTGCACTCCCTGGGCAAATTGTTGAGCATCGATCTCCCCTTTCGTACGGGCTTCGATAAGCGTTTGCGTCTGGGCAATCGCCTGTTCAAACGTAATGTCTGCCGGCACCTGAAAAACGATAGAGGTCATGACCATCCCCCCCAAAACGAACGCCATAACGCCCCCGGTAACGCTGACAATTTCCCCGGCAAAGAGACATAAGCCCGCCGGTTAAATACATCGTAATCGTTGCGCTCGATTTGGTCCAAAATCCGCCGGTAATTGAGCAGCGCCGTCCACACTGGCCAACGGGCATCCGCGCAGAGTTGATTTACCCCCGGTTCTGCTTGCCGAAAATAAGCCCGCGCGCGTTCAATCTGAAACTGCATCAACCGCCGCCACGCCCCGTTGATCACCCCGTTTTTGAGTTCCTTCACCGTGTAGCTAAAAGCCGTCAAATCTTCCAGCGGCAAATAAATCCGACCCCGCTGCAAATCTTCCCCCACATCCCGCAGGATATTGGTCAACTGGTTGGCAATTCCCAGGGCAATTGCGGCCTGGCGCACCGACTCGTCCCGGTGGGGCGTGCCCATGATCGCCAGCGACATCAATCCCACCGTCCCCGCCACACGGTAGCAATAGGTCTCTAGCTCGGCAAACGTGGCGTAACGGCGCTGGCACAAATCCATCCGTTGCCCCGCAATCATATCCCGAAACGGCTGAATGTCCAAGGGAAACTCCCGCGTCGCCGCATACAGGGCCAAGTCATAAATATCCTGGGGTTGACCGGCGAAGGTGCGCTCGAGTTGTTGCTCCCATGCCTGCAAGGTGCTGAGCGACGTCGTGCTGCCCTGGGGGCCATCCACCAGTTCATCCGTGCGCCGACACCAGGCATACACCGCCCACACGGCCCGGCGTTTGGCGGGTGCCATCAACAACGTCCCCAGATAGAAGGTCTTGGCGTAGGTCGCCGTCAGCCGCTCACACTCGGCGTAGGCTCGCGCCACCGCTTTGGGTTGGAGTTCCAAGGGGGGAGACGCCGTCGCCGTCATCGTTCTCACGCCACTGCCACGGGAGTCGTTGGCGCTGTCTGGGACAAGTAAGCTGCAACCGCCTGCGCCGCCAATTTCCCCGACAACACTGCCCCTTCCATACTCCCCAAATACCGCTGCATGGTGTAACTACCCGCTAAAAAGAAATTGGCAATCGGCGTCACCTGACTGGGGCGATACTGTTGCCGACCTGGAATCGCCTTATACACCGAACGGGGCGTTTTGACAATCTTATATTTACGGAGTCGCGCGGGGTTGTCCCCCGTCAACTGCTGCGGGAACAGCTTGCGCAATTCCGCCATCGTCACATCCAAGATTTCTTCGTCCGAACGGTCAATCCACGCCTGCGCCGGCGCCAACACCAACTCCAGCATGGAGCGATGGGGGTCGCTGTAGGCCCGGCAGGTATTGCTCATATCGGCATAGACGCTCAGCACCGGCGAACGGGAAAACAGGAGATGGTCTACCTGACAAATTTTCCGGTCAAACCAAAGATGAATGTTAATCACCGGCACCCCTTCCAGACCCTCTAACTTCTGGAAAAAGGGGATGGACTTCCACGCTGGCGGCAACAGCGCCTTCAGGGCATCCACCGACATCGCCGACACGTAGGCATCCGCTTTCACCACGTAATCGCTCCGGCCGTTGAGTCCGCGAATCACCAGCCCCGCCACCGTGCCATCGGGATGGAGCAAGAACTCTTTCAACGGCGACAGCAGATGGACTTCCCCGCCCCGCGCCGTGATGTAGTCCACAATCGGCTGGCACAACCGCTCCGTCGGCGACCCGTCCAAAAAGGCAATCTTCGACCCGTAGCGCTCCTGCAAAAAGCGGTTTAAAGCCGTTAGGGGAATGGTCGCCGACACCTCATCAGGATTGAGAAACGTCAGCGCCTTGGACGCCGCCACAAAAATATCGCTGTTGACCCGCTCATCAATGCCCTGCCGCCGCAACCACTCAAGCAACGTATATTTATCCATCGCTTCCACATACTTTTGTCCCCGAATCATCGCCGGCGTCAGTCCCAGGGCAAAGCGAATTTTTTGCTCCCAGGTGAGCATGTCATTGTTGCGCAAGATGGCCAAAATGACGTGGAACGGCGCAGGAATATCCGGCACATCAAACCGGGATAAGACCCCTGGCTTTTCCGGCTGGTTGAAAATCAAAGTGTGTTCTTTCCACTGCAACCGGTCGCTGATGCCCAATTCCGCCAGCAATTGCAGCATGTTGGGGTAGGCGCCAAAAAACGCATGTAACCCTGTCTCGTACCAGTCTCCCTCTTCATCCCGCCAGGCGGCTACGAGTCCTCCTAGCACGTCCCGGCTTTCGTAAATCACTGGCTGGTGCCCGGCATCCACCAAATACTTGCCGCACGCCAATCCCGCCAACCCCGCACCTGCAATCGCAACTCGCATAGCCGACCCCTACGTTTCCCTTCCCCAATAATATAAGCAATCTGAACCAACTGTAACAATTCTTTAACGTCCGCGGGCCACTCCCTGGATTTCAATCCAGACTTTTTTAGTCGGATATGATTTGACAGGGGTCGGGGGCTTTGTTACGATAGGCACCATGTCCTAACTCCCCTGGTGCGTATGGTGGCGACTTCGACTCCGGCGGCGACATTTTCCCACTTGCAGTGCAAAGAGTGTGGGGCGCAGTATCCCTTGGCGGCGATGCACGTGTGCGAGTTGTGCTTTGGGCCGCTGGAGGTGCAGTATGACCTGGAGGCCATCCGGGCGCAGGTGACCCGTAAGACCATTGCCCAGGGGCCGCACTCGATGTGGCGCTACCGGGCGTTTTTGCCCGTCGAGAGCGAAGAGCCGATTGATTTAGGGACGGGGATGACGCCGTTGATCCGGGCGCAGCGGTTGGGGCGGCGGTTGGGGCTGCGCAACCTGTGGATCAAAAACGACGCAGTGAACATGCCCACCTTGAGCTTCAAAGACCGGGTGGTGTCAGTGGCCTTGACGCGCGCCAAGGAATTGGGCTTTACAACGGTGGGCTGCGCCAGCACGGGCAATTTGGCGAATGCCACGGCGGCGATTGCGGCCCATGCGGGCTTGGACTGCTGTGTGTTCATCCCAGCGGACCTGGAGGCGGGGAAAATCCTAGGAACGCTCATCTATCGCCCGACGGTGATGGCGGTCAAGGGAAATTACGACCAGGTGAATCGGCTTTGCTCCGAAGTGGCCAACAGCCAGGGCTGGGGCTTTGTGAATATCAATCTCCGCCCCTATTACTCGGAAGGCTCGAAGACGCTGGGGTTTGAGGTGGCCGAACAATTGGGGTGGCAACTGCCGGATTGCATCGTCGTGCCCCTGGCGAGCGGGTCCCTGTACACCAAAATCTACAAGGGGTTCCGGGAACTGGTGCAAGTGGGATTGGTGGAAGACAAGCCGGTGCAGTGCCATGGTGCTCAGGCCCAGGGGTGCGCCCCGATTGCCGAGGCCTTTGCCGCCGGTCGGGATTTCATCGCGCCGGTGAAACCCCATACGATTGCCAAGTCGATTGCCATTGGGAATCCGGCGGATGGAGTGTACGCGCTAGAGGTGGCTCGCAAAACCGGCGGACAAATTGCGGCGGCCAGCGATGCGGAAATCGTCGCCGGTATCCAGTTACTGGCGGAAACGGAAGGCATTTTCACGGAAACAGCAGGGGGAACGACGGTGGCGGTGTTGCAAAAGTTGGCCCAAGCTGGTTATATTCACCCCGATGCCCTGACGGTTGTTTATATCACAGGCAATGGCTTGAAAACCCAAGAGGCGGTGCAGGGGGTCATTGGCGAACCGTTGACGATTGAACCAACCTTGAGCAGTTTTGCGCGGGCATGGGAACGCTCGCAAACCCTAGAACGTCTGGAGTGGCAACAGGTGTTGGTCTAGGGGAAAAAGCCCGCAAAAATCTAGTGAATTTACAGTTGTCAATTCCTTGCGGCCACGATTTTTCCGAACTTTTGCGCACTACAAAATCATTAGAAATTTTTATCGAGAAATGGCTTGACCTTGCAGTTGAGTGCAACGTTTAGCGTAAAGATAGTCAAGCCAAATGACGCAGGGGCTTACCTGACCGACGGGATTATCCGGGCGTATCGCAATAAGGGATGAATGGTTTTGGGAAGTGCCGGCCTGGGAAGGTGCGGTGCTTTTTTATGTTTGATGGTAGGGTAAATCCTATGGTGGCGACTTCCCTGCGGCGCATTTTCCCCTACCTGTACCCCTACCGATGGCGATTGGTGCAGGCGCTGGTGTGTACAGCAGGATTTGTCTTGTCCATGCCGGCGCTGGCGCATTTGGCGGGGATGTTGGCGCCGATGGTGGGAAGCGGCGATGTGCCTGCAATTACCCGTATGGGCGGGCTGGTGATGGTGTTTTTTCTGGTGCGGGGGTTATGCCAGTACGGCCAGGATGCGTTGATGGCGGATGTGGCCCTGCGGGTAACGATGGATTTGCGCTGTCAGGTGTACCGGCATTTACAAACGCTGGACATCACATTTTTTGAGCAGGCCCGCACGGGGGATTTGAGCTACCGGTTGACGGAGGACGTGGACCGGGTGGGGGAAATGGTGCATAAATTATTCCATCAATTTCTCCCGTCGGTGTTGCAATTGCTGGCGGTGCTGGCCTATATGCTCTGGCTGAACTGGCTGTTGACCCTGGCGACGGTGGTCGTAGCGCCCTTGATGACCCTGCTGATTGGCTGGTTTGGGCGACGGTTGTTGTGGCTGTCCCAGCGCAGTCAGGCCAAAGTGGCGGATATTGCGGCGCTGTTGACGGAGGTGTTTGCCGGGATGCGGGTGGTGCAGGCGTTTGCTGCTGAAGACTACGAGTTGCAGCGGTTTGTGCAAGCGGCGGAACGGAATCGGCGGGCACGGTTGGGCGCTGAACGGCTCAAGGCGGTGCAATTTCCGGTGGTGGGGTTTCTCGAGGCGATGAGCGTCTGGTTCCTGTTCTGGTTGGGGAGCTGGCAAATCCAGCAACAGTGGTTAACGGCGGGGGAATTTGTGGCCTTTGCGGCGGCGGTGGCCCTGCTGTTTGACCCGATTACGATTACCACGAGCAACTACAACGAATACAAGCAAGGGCAAGCGTCGGTGGAACGGGTGTGGGAGTTGTTGCGCTTGCAGCCCCAGGTGCAGGAATCCCCAACGGCGCGACCCCTACCGCCCATCACCGGCAAGGTGGAGTATCAGCGAGTAACATTTGGTTACACGCCGGAGCGACCGGTGTTGCGGGAAGTGGAGCTGCGGATTTGGCCGGGGGAGACGGTGGCGCTGGTGGGACCGTCAGGCGCCGGCAAAAGCACGCTGGTGCATCTATTGCCCCGGTTTTTTGACCCCCAGGCGGGCCGGATTTTGATTGACGGGGTGGACATTCGCACGGTGACGCTGGCGAGCTTGCGGCGGCAAATCGGCATCGTTCCCCAGGACACGCTGTTGTTTTCCGGGACGGTGGCCCAAAACATTGCCCTGGGACGGACGGACTGGGAGTTGGCGCAGGTGGAATGGGCGGCACGGGTGGCCAATGCCCATGAATTCATCACCCGCCTGCCCCAGGGCTATCACACGTGGGTGGGGGAGCGGGGTGTGAATCTCTCGGGGGGCCAGCGGCAACGGATTGCGATTGCCCGGGCGGTGTTGCTCGACCCCAAAATTTTGATTCTGGATGAGGCGACATCCGCCCTGGATGCAGAATCGGAAGCGCTGGTGCAGGAGGCGCTGGAGCGGTTGATGCAAAACCGAACGGTGCTCATCATTGCCCACCGGTTGTCCACCGCACGACGCGCCGACCGGATCGTGGTGCTGGAGCAGGGACAGATCATCGAGACGGGCACGCATGAGGAACTGCTCCGTCAAGGAGGCCGCTATGCCCAGTTCTACAGCCAGCAATTTCCCGATAGTTCCGTCTAGCCGCTTGGTTAAAATTTTGTTAAGGTAAAAGTCCGGTTGCCAGGCGTCGGGGGGGAATTTGGGGGAGTCCATTGCACCGAACCATGTGCCGTTTGATTGCCTATCTGGGAGAACCCATTCCGTTACACCGTTTAGTGTTATCGCCGCCCCACTCGCTGTTGGTTCAAGGCTACGCGCCCAAGGAAATGACGGCGGGTTTGCTCAACGGGGACGGGTTTGGGTTGGGATGGTATGACCAGCGGTTGCGGCCCCAGCCTTTTACCTACAAAAACATCCTGCCCATCTGGAATGACCTGAACCTGCCCCACCTGTGCGAGTACGTCATCAGTGGGTGTGTGCTGGGGTATGTGCGCAGTGCGACGCCGGGCTTGGCGGTGGACTACAGCAATTGCCAGCCGTTTGTGCAGGGGGTACTCAGCGCGGTGCATAACGGTCGCGTTGTCAACTTCCGCCAAATCCTGTACCGACCCTTGCGTCAGCAATTGACCGACGAAGATTATCTCGCCATCCAGGGGCTGACCGATTCCGAGCATCTGTTTGCCTGGATACTGCACCACTACAAACAAACAGGGGACTTGCGCCGGGCCTTGTACGACAGTTTCCAGAGCTTGCTCGACCTAGCCCCCCAAGTGGACGTGACCTTTAACTTTATCCTGAGCGATGGGGAGCAGTTGTTGGCGTCGCGCCTTGCCCACGGGAGTCCTGCCCCCAGCCTGTATTACCTGACCGGTCACCCCGATTACCCCGGCGTGGTGATCGCATCGGAACCGCTGTTTACTGATGAGCGGTGGGTGGCCTGTCCACCGGGGTCGGTGCTGCAGGTGACGGCGACGGGTCAGGTGCAGGTGTGGACAGGTAGCGCCGCAGGCGTTCCAGTTCCGGTCGCTGGGCGGTAATGACCAAACGGTTGTCCTGGCAACGCACGGTCACCGTTTCGACGCGATTGGCTCCCCGCCAGTAAAACACCCCAGCCACCGGCGCCAGCAGTAGCAGACCCAGCGGTTTTAGACCCCACTCGGGCTTCAAGCTGACCAGCACCAGCCCCAGACAGAGACCGCTCAGGCCCACCAGCAGTGACAACAGCAGCGCGAGAAACACACTTGGACGCACCTGTCCTTGCCAAACCTGAGTATCGTTACCAGTTGCACCTGTCACTGGCCAATAACCGCGCCGTTGCAAATATAACCCCAATTGATGCATGGCACTGGTTATCTCCGCTGGGGCCATCACTTGGGTCTGCGTCCGGTCTTTGACTGCCGCCCGTACAAAAAAAATCAGTCCCACTGCCAACAGCCCAGTGAGTAAGCCAGTGGACACAAGGGCGAGATTGGCCATAAGAGACGGGGATGGATTAGACTGCTACCGATTCTATCACGGTTAAAAATGGCACCATCGCGTCCTGGGAAAAGCCCCCTGAAAAAAGTCAATTGTTGCGCCGTTATTCCATTAGTTAAAGTGGCTTCTAAAACAAGGTTTTTGCGTCGGACAATCATCGCCGTCACCGCCTTCATAGGGGGTCCATTTCAGCTAGAATAAGTAAGGCAATTGACCGTTGTGCGTACCCGTAACTGCCTATGACAACCGCCCAAGCGCGCACTATTCAGACGGATTTAAGCAACGAAATGTCCCGCTCCTATTTGGAGTACGCCATGAGTGTGATTGTGGGGCGGGCGTTGCCGGATGCGCGCGATGGTCTCAAACCCGTTCACCGGCGAATTTTGTATGCGATGCACGATTTGGGGTTGCAGCCCAACGCCCCCTACAAAAAGTGCGCGCGCGTGGTGGGGGAAGTGCTCGGGAAATACCATCCCCACGGGGATCAGGCGGTTTACGACGCCCTGGTGCGCATGGCCCAAGACTTTTCCATGCGGGAGCCCTTGATTGACGGGCATGGCAATTTTGGTTCCGTGGACGACGACCCCCCGGCGGCGATGCGCTACACTGAATGCCGGTTGCGGGCCTTGACACGGGATGTGCTGCTAGCCGACATCGAAGCCGACACGGTGGATTTTGTCCCCAATTTCGACGGTTCAGAGCAGGAACCCACGGTGTTACCGGCGCGGTTGCCCCAACTGTTGCTCAACGGGGCGGCGGGAATTGCCGTAGGGATGGCGACCAATATCCCCCCCCACAACCTGGGTGAATTGGTGGACGGTCTGGTGGCGCTGATTCAAAATCCCGACTTGAGCGACCTGGATTTGCAGCGCTACATTCCTGGCCCGGATTTCCCCACCGGCGGGCAAATTTTGGGCACCGACGGCATCCAAGAGATGTATCAAACCGGGCGGGGGTCCATGACCTTGCGGGGGGTGGCACGTGTGGAGACGGTCAGTGCGCCAGGGCGAGCGGAAAAAGACGCTATCATCATCACCCAGTTGCCGTTCCAGGTGAACAAGGCGGCGTTTATCGAACGGGTGGCCGAACTGGTTAACGAAAAGGTGATCGAAGGCATCAGTGATATCCGGGACGAGAGCGACCGGGACGGGATGCGGGTGGTGATTGAACTCAAGCGGGAAGCCCTGCCCCAAGTGGTGCTCAACAATCTCTACAAACAGACGCCCTTGCAGGTGAATTTCGGGGCTAACATCCTGGCGCTAGTCGACCGGGAGCCGCAATTGTTGAGCCTGAAACAATGCTTGCAGGTCTTTTTGGCCTTTCGAGAAGAAACCATCCAGCGCCGCACCCGTTATTACCTGCGCAAGGCCCAAGAACGGAATGAAATTGTGCAGGGGTTACTCGTGGCCTTGGGCAACATTGATAACATTATTAGTCTCATCCGGGAAGCGGAAAATACGGACGTGGCGCGGCAACAATTGATGACGGTTTACGAATTGACCGCCAATCAGGCCAACGCCATTTTGGAGATGCAAATCCGCCGGTTGACCGCACTCGAAAGTGAAAAAATTCACCAGGAACATGAGGAATTGACCGCGAAAATTGCTGATTTACAAGACATTCTGGCGCGGCGAGAACGGCGGTTAGAAATCATGATTCAGGAGTTGCAAGAACTCAAAGCCACCTACGCGACGCCCCGCCGGACGGAAATCATTCCCAGTTCGTCTGGTGAATTAGAAGACATTGATTTGATTGCCAACGAACCCTGCATCATTCTGGTCACGCAACAGGGGTATATCAAGCGCATGGCGGTAGATAATTTCAGTCGCCAGAGCCGGGCAACGCGGGGCAAAGCCGGCGCTACGATGAAACCGGATGATGCGGTGGCGTTGTTCTGCTCGGCCCATGCGCACGACCACATTCTCTTTTTCAGCGACCGGGGGATTGTGTACGACTTGCGGGCGTATCAAATTCCGTTGGGTTCGCGCACAGCCCGTGGCGTTCCGTTGGTGCAACTGTTGCCGATTCCCTTGGAAGAAAAAATCACTTCTATCCTGCCGGTAAGCACCTTCGGCGAGGATGAATATATTGTCATGCTCACGCGCAGGGGCTATATCAAGAAAACGGTGTTATCGGCCTTTAGTAACATTCGCGCCAACGGGTTAATTGCCATTAGTTTGGAGGAAGGAGACCACCTGGGGTGGGTGCGCCTGGCGAAAGCCACGGACAGTATCCTGATTGGGTCGCAACGGGGGATGGCTATCCGGTTTGCGGTGGACCATCAACAGCTCCGACCCTTGGGACGTGCGACGCGGGGCGTGCGGGCAATGGAGTTGCGCGAGGGCGATCAACTGGTGGGGATGGACATTATCACGCCTAATGACTCGCGGGATGTCCTGGTGGTGACGCGCAACGGCTACGGGAAACGAGTCGCCACGCATGAGTTCCGTTTGCAAAACCGGGGTGGGATGGGGATTACGTCCACCAAGTTTCGCAAAG
>JANXAM010000020.1 GCA_025062155.1 Gloeomargarita sp. SKYB120
TGCAGTACTATGCTTGTCGAGAACCGGAACGCTGGCGCGGGTGTGGTCAGGAACCGGCGCGATTGATTCACCTCACCGAAGCCGACCTACTGCCCTTGCCCGGTTGCGTGCTGGACGTGCAGTACAAGAATGGAGAATTTCACGCCCAGATACGACCCGGCTACCGGTGCGAATTTGAGTACCAGGGACAAAAACGGCAAGTGGACATTGGCTGGCGGGTGAATCCCACCACGTTTATCAGTTACGACCGGGGAGTGGACCCGCAAACGGGCCAAGCGTTGTGGGGCGCACTCATGGGGCCGTACATTTTCCAGAAACGGGAATGATTGGGTGTCTCCAGGGGCAGGTGTTATCTATCAACCCAGCAACGGGGAAATGGCTGGTCACGTTACTGGTGCAGGGGATTGGCTGGGAAGTCCAGGTGGGACAACGATGCGCCCAGACGCTCACCCCTGGCCAGAGCGCTCAGCTCTTCACCCATCTCCAGTGCCGCGATGAGCAACTGGCGCTCTACGGCTTTGCGAGTGCGACTGAACGGGATTTGTTCCGGCAACTGCTGCGCGTCAATGGTGTTGGCCCGCAACTGGCCTTGACCCTGCTGGACACCTTTACCCCGGCGGAACTGGTGCAGGCGATTGTCAACGGCAATGTCGCACTGCTCAGCCAAACCCCCGGCGTCGGCCCGAAGACAGCCCAGCGTCTGGCACTGGAACTACGACAGCCATTGCAACAGTGGTCGGGCATCCCATGCGAAGAAGGCGCTGTGACCCTGCCCGCAACGCTACAGGAAGAAATTACATTGACCCTGAGCGCCCTGGGTTATACAACCGCCGAAATTAGCCAGGCCCTGGCCCAACTGCGTCAAGACCCCCAGTGCCAGCAGACAACCGACGTGGAGGTGTGGATTCGCCAGGCGATTCGCCGGTTGGGTTAGCAATTTATGCACTTTTGTAGCCAGAGATGAATATCTGTCAACGAAGTCAAGGGATTGGCCAAACCACAGGGGGTTTGGTTATAGCTGAGCACAGAATGCTTGACATGGGCAGCAACCGGGAACCTACATGTTTTCCTGTTGGTTGCTTCTCAAGCGCGACAACCTAAATGTTTCCTGCTATAGAAGCGTCCTGCGCCTGGGTAGAAAGTCCGCTTGTTCTTTGGCGCGCTGTCCACGGCACCTTTTCCCTACCTGCAAGGAATCGGGAGCAGCATGGGTGGGCGTTTTGACAGGCTTTTGCTCAGGTGCGAGCGGCGGTCGTACCGCAGTCACTGGGTCGTGTGAGTCTCCGGCCACCTGACCATCCGCGAGCCTGGTTTGCGTGCAACAGTGGCTTGCCGGTGGGATTCCGTTGGCGGTGGGAGAAGTTGTTGGGAGTGCCGTTTGCCCAGCAGCCTGTGGAGAAATGTCCATAGCTTTAGGAACGGTTAAAAAAAGCCTCCGCCCAAGGCAGAGGCGTTGCAGTTGGAGGTTGCCATCACGGCTGCCGTCGAACCCTCAACCGTCGTAGTAGAGGGCAAACTCGTAGGGATGGGGCCGTAGACGCATAGGGTTAACTTCGTTGTCCAGCTTCCAGTTGATCCAGTTCTCGATAAAGTCCTCTGAAAACACCCCGCCCGCTAGCAAAAACTCGTGGTCTTTTTCCAAAGCGGACAAGGCATCCTCTAGCGAACCCGGCGTCGAAGGCACCTGCGCTAGTTCCTCCGGCGTGAGTTCGTAGATGTTCTTATCCAGTGGTTCGCCCGGGTCAATCTGGTTTTTGATCCCATCCAGACCCGCCATCATCATGGCTGAGAATGCCAGGTAAGGGTTGCACATGGGGTCTGGGCAACGGAACTCCAGCCGCTTGGCCTTGGGATTGTCTCCCGTCACTGGAATCCGAATCGCTGCCGAGCGGTTGCCCTGGGAATAAACCAGGTTCACAGGCGCCTCAAACCCCGGCACCAGCCGCTTGTAGGAATTGGTCGTGGGATTGGTAAACGCCAGGAGCGCCGGCGCGTGCTTCAGCAGGCCCCCAATGTACCATAAGGCGACTTGGCTCAACCCCGCGTACTTATCTCCGGCAAACAGGGGCTGCCCGTCCTTCCAAATCGACTGGTGGGTGTGCATCCCCGAACCATTGTCGTTAAACAGGGGCTTGGGCATAAAAGTCGCCGTCTTCCCCCGCCGCCGCGCCACGTTTTTGATTACATACTTATAGGTCATCAGGTAGTCCGCCGCTGTTACCAGGGGTGAGAACCGGAACCCCAACTCGCATTGCCCCCCAGTCGCCACCTCATGGTGATGTTTTTCAACCGGCACCCCGCAGGCCGCCATCGTCAGCAGCATTTCCGTGCGCAAATCCTGGAGCGTATCGCTAGGCGACACGGGGAAATAGCCCTCCTTGTAGCGGGGTTTGTAGCCTAGGTTGCCCCCTTCTTCGACGCGACCACTATTCCAGCGCCCCTCAATCGAGTCCACATGGTAGTAGCACTCGAACTCCCGCTGGTCAAAACGCACGTCATCAAACACGAAAAATTCTGCTTCCGGCCCGAAGTAGGCCACGTCTCCAATCCCGGTGCTGATCAGGTAATCGGCGGCGCGCTGGGCAATCGCCCGGGGACACCGCCCGTAGGTACTCCCTGTGCGCGGTTCCCAAATCGTGCAGATCATGCTCAGGGTGGGTTCCGACATGAACGGGTCAATCCAGGCGGTCGCTGGGTCGGGACGCATTAACATATCGGACTCATTAATGGTCTTCCAGCCCCGGATACTCGACCCGTCAAAGGGCATGCCTACCTCAAACGTGTTCTCGTCAATCAACTCGCTGGCATAACTGCAGTGTTGCCACACCCCCAGCATATCCACAAACTTCAGGTCCACCATGCGGATATTCTGGTCCCGAATCATCTGTAAAACGTCCTGCGCCGTCTTTGCCATCAGCACTGCTCCTGAACATCTGCTCGCGTCCACAATGCGCCGATTTTAGGCAGCAAGCGCGCTGGGTGTTTGTATCTTGGGATACCATTTACTGGCGGGGTCATGGTTACAGAGTGCAACGAACCGTCGCCCGATGGGGTTCTCGTGGTAATCTATTTGCTGGACTTTCAATCCCTAGATTTTTTAGACAACGCCATGCGAGATGCCATCACCAGTTTAATCGCCCGTTATGACCTAGCCGGACGTTACTTTGACCGGAATGGAATTGAGCGTTTACAAGCCTACTTTGATACGGGGTTGGCGCGGGTGCAGGTGGCGCGGATGATCACTGCCGAAGCCGCCAATTTGGTGCGTGCCGCCGCCTCCCAATTGTTTACCGAGCAGCCGGAGTTGATCCGTCCGGGGGGCAACGCCTATACCACCCGGCGCTACGCCACCTGCCTGCGGGACATGGATTACTTCCTGCGCTATGCCAGTTATGCCCTGGTGGCCGGCAACAACGATGTCTTGGACGAACGGGTGCTCGAAGGACTGCGGGAAACCTATAATTCGCTGGGGGTTCCCTTGGGGCCATCGGTGCGGGGCATTCAGATATTAAAGGAAAAAGTACAGGCGATGGCAGCGCAGGCGGGTATTACCGGCGATTTCATTGCCGAACCCTTTGACTACCTAGCCCAGGGCTTGAGCGAGCAAGACGTTTAACCCTTGAAGGAACGGCTGGATACGCTGCTGGTCACCCAGGGGCACTTTCCCACCCGTGAGCAGGCGCGTCGGGCGATTCAGGCGGGTTGGGTGCAGGTCAATCGCCAGGTGGTGGACAAGCCAGGAGCGCTCGTGCCAGCAGACAGCGCCATTACTATCCAGTCGCGGGCGCCCTACGTTTCGCGGGGTGGCGAAAAACTGGCCCATGCCCTGTGTACATTTGGTATTGCCGTGGCTGGCCGTGTGGCGCTCGATGGGGGGATTTCAACAGGCGGGTTTACAGATTGTTTACTCCAGGCGGGCGCGCGGCGCGTTTATGGCGTGGATGTGGGTTATGGGCAAGTGGCCTGGCAATTGCGGCAGGACCCCCGTTTGAAACTCTTAGAGCGCACCAACCTGCGGTATTTGCAACCGGAACAGATTTACGGCCCTGACGACCCCTGGCCCGATTTAGGGGTCTTGGACTTGTCATTTATTTCAGTCACGAAGGTACTGCCCGCCGTGTGGCATTTACTCTTACCCCCGCGCGAGCTAGTGGTGCTAGTGAAACCCCAGTTTGAAGTGGGCCGGGAACAGGTGGGCAAAGGCGGTGTCGTGCGGTCGCCCCAAGCGCAGGCGCAGGCCATTCAATCCGTCGCCCAGGCCGCTACAACCTTGGGCTGGCATGTGCAGGGCCTCACGGCATCCCCCTTGCTGGGACCGGCAGGCAACCGGGAGTTTTTGTTATGGCTGCGGATGACCCACCCGTCTGGGCAACTCGACTGGCCGGCGTTGCTTGCGCAAGTGGTGACGGACCATGACCCTACCACTGGATTCGGCAATTAAGATGGCAAATAAGTCCCCTGATGCCGACCGACTATGCAACTCACGGCCTATCTCCACACCGCCATCACGGTGCGGGACCTGCAACGGGCGCAAGCGTTTTACGAAGGGGTGCTGGGCCTGCAACCGGTGCATCGCGCCTTGAATTTCCCTGGCGTCTGGTATGAAATTGGCGGGGTGCAGATTCATCTCATCGAACAGCCCCACGTCCACCCAGAACGACCCGACCCCCATCGCTGGGGACGCAACCCACACCTGGCGTTTGCCGTCAAGGATTTAGCGCAGGCCGAACAGGAATTGCGTGCTGCCGGTTATCCAGTGCAGAAAAGTACCTCAGGACGGGCGGCGTTGTTTACCCAGGACCCGGACGGCCATATCCTCGAACTCAGCCAGGTGTGACCTTCCTCCTAGCCGCCCCAGGCACTAGAATTGAAGGCAAGCGGTGTATCCATCCCTGAGTTATGCAGACCCTGGAAAAGCCAGCATCTACGCCCTATACCGATTTGCCCGTTACATTTCCGCGTCGGCGCACCCGCCCCGTGCGCGTGGGAAACGTAACCATTGGCGGCGACCATCCCATTGTTGTACAGTCCATGATCAACGAGGACACGCTGGATGTGGAGGCATCGGCCAAAGCGATTGAACGGTTGCATCGGCTGGGGTGCGAGATTGTGCGGGTGACGGTGCCTAGCTTGGCCCATGCCCACGCCGTTGGGGAAATTCGCCAGAAACTACGACAGCAATACATGGACGTACCCCTGGTGGCGGATGTCCACCACAACGGCATGAAAATTGCGCTGGAGGTGGCCAAGCATGTGGACAAGGTGCGGGTCAATCCAGGGTTGTATGTGTTCGAGAAACCCAAGCCCAATCGCACGGAATACACCCAGGCGGAGTTCGATGAAATTGCGGAAAAAATCCGGGATACCCTAGCGCCCCTGGTAAAGTTGCTCAAGGCCGAAGGCAAGGCGATGCGCATTGGGGTCAACCACGGGTCCCTGGCAGAGCGCATGTTGTTTACCTACGGGGATACGCCCGAAGGGATGGTGGAATCGGCGCTGGAATTTATCCGCATCTGCGAATCGCTAGATTTCCGCAACCTGGTGATTTCTCTCAAGGCGTCGCGGGTGCCGGTGATGATTGCCGCCAATCGCCTGATGGTCAAGCGCATGGATGAACTGGGGATGGATTACCCACTCCATATCGGGGTGACCGAAGCAGGCGATGGGGAATACGGTCGCATCAAGTCCACGGCGGGGATTGCCACCCTGCTAGCAGAAGGGATTGGCGATACGATTCGGGTGTCGTTGACAGAAGCGCCGGAGAAGGAAATTCCGGTATGCTACAGTATTCTACAGGCTCTGGGGCTACGCCGGACGATGGTCGAGTATGTGGCCTGTCCGTCGTGTGGCCGCACGTTGTTTAACCTGGAGGAGGTCTTGCACAAGGTTCGGGAAGCGACGAAGCACCTGACTGGCTTGAACATTGCCGTGATGGGGTGCATTGTCAACGGGCCAGGGGAAATGGCGGACGCAGATTATGGGTATGTCGGGAAAACGCCAGGGGTAATTGCCCTGTATCGCGGTCGGGAGGAAATCAAACGGGTGCCCGAGTCGGAAGGCGTAACAGAGTTGATTAATCTCATCAAAGCGGATGGCCGTTGGGTTGATCCGCCGGCAGACACAACAACATAGGGGGATGCATCATGACACACCAGCAATGGGCGCGGGGCGTAGCCATCGGAGCGACAGCAACAGTAGCAGTTAGCTTCTTGGCCACCGGTGTAGGGAAACAGAGTTGGGCCAGCTTGAAAGAAAGTCCCAAGCAACTGGTGGATGAGGTCTGGCAGCTCATTTACCGGGACTACGTGGACCCGTCGTTTAACCAGACCAACTGGAAGCAAGTCCGCCAGCAGTATCTCAGCCGGGAATACAGCAGCAAGGAAGAAGCCTACAAGGCTATCCGCGAGATGCTGGAAAAACTGGGCGACCCCTACACGCGCTTCCTCGACCCCAAACAATTTGCCAACCTGCGGATGGATACCTCGGGGGAATTGCACGGGGTTGGCATCCAATTGGCGCAGGAGGAAAAAACGAACCGGCTGGTGGTGATTGCCCCGATTGAAGATACGCCGGCGGCGCGGGCGGGTATCTTAGCCCAGGACTACATTGTCTCCATTGACGGGCGCAGCACCAAGGGCATGGACATCAACGAGGCGGTGTCCCTGATTCGCGGCAAACCGGGGACGACGGTAACCTTGGTGATTGAGCGGGGCGGTCAGCTTTTGACCTTTACGTTGAAACGGGAACGGATTGAACTCCATGCGGTGCGGCACGAGGTGCGGGAAACGCCGGCGGGCAAGGTGGGCTATATCCGCATGACCCAGTTCAACGCCAATTCTCCCCAAGACATGCGCGAGGCGATTCGCAAGCTGGAGTCCCAAGGGGTAATTGGTTACATTCTGGATTTGCGGTCGAATCCAGGGGGCCTGTTGCAAGCGAGTATTGAAATTGCCCGCATGTGGATGGAACGGGGCACGATTGTTTCGACAGTGACACGCGCCGGGGAAGCGGAGCGGTACGAAGCGTCGCGACGGCCTTTGACCAACCGGCCCTTGGTGGTGCTGGTGGATGGAGGTTCTGCAAGCGCGAGTGAAATCCTGGCCGGGGCATTGCAGGACAATCGCCGGGCGGTGTTGGTGGGTACAAAAACCTTTGGCAAAGGGCTGGTGCAATCGGTGCGGGAACTCCAGGACGGTTCGGGTGTGGCGATTACTATTGCCCGCTATTTGACGCCCAATGGTCGCGACATCAACAAGGAGGGCATCAAGCCGGATGTGGAAATCAGTCTCACGGACGAGCAGCGGGAAAGAATTATCCGGGACCGAGCGATTGGCACACCGGCGGACCCCCAATTTGCGCGGGCGTTGGATGTGCTAACTGATATTGTGCGCAAGGGGACGCCGATTCAACGGGGCGCGGTCCACTAGCGATACATGTCCCACGTCGTTATCCTGGGGTGGTTGCTCGGGTTTGCCTTGGTCCATAGCGGTCTTGCTGCCTTACGACCCCGTGGGGAAAAGGTCCTGGGCGCGCGTGGGTACCGCGTGCTGTTTGCCAGTTTGAGCTTGCTGATTGCCGTCCCGATGCTGGCTTATTTCTTGAAACACCGCTACGACGGGGTGCAGTTGTGGCAAGTGCAGGACGTGCCGGGGATACGGGCGCTAGTGGCGGTTCTCACCGTGATTGCCTTTCTATTTCTCTATCCGGCGACGTTTAACTTGGGGGAGATCGCTGCGATTCAAAAACCGCAAGTGCATCTCTATACCCAGGGCATTATCCGTATCTGTCGCCATCCCCAGATGGTGGGCCAAACCCTATGGTGTATCGCCCATACCTTGTGGATTGGCAGTTCGTTTGCGCTGGTGACATCCCTGGGGTTAATCGCCTATCACTTGTTTGGCGTCTGGCATGGCGACCGGCGCTGGGGGCAACGGTATCCCGAAGCCTTTGCGGTTCTAAAAGCGCAGACTTCCATCATTCCCTTCAAAGCGATTTGGGAAGGCAAACAAAAGTTAGTGCTCTCTGAATTTTTACGCCCAGCCTATGCGGGAGTTGCTGTTTTTGTCGCTATCGTGTACTGGTTACACCCGCAGATGTGGAGGTGGGCCGAGCGATTGCCGTGGTAAGTCAGGGAAAAAATTGACTTTGACAGGTAGTCGGGTAGAACTGGCCGACGGAGAAATCCTTGTCATGTCGCTTACGAGCAAATTGTGCGATTGGGTGTTCTAGAGCAATGAGAAATCAGAGCTTGCCGTTTTGGAGTTGGGGTGTTGCCGAGTACTGGATTGTTGACCCCGCTGAACAAAAGGTCACTGTTTGGACGAATCACACATACGCCCCCAAATCCAACTGACGGTTGAGCAGCGATTGCAATACTCTGGACGCCCGTGAAGCTCCCTATGGTAAATTACACCCGATAGTCAACGGTTGACCCATGTACGAAAAAATCACTCCACCGCCTGAGGGCGAACGCATTACGTTTGTGCAGGGGTTGCCCCAGGTGCCGGACCAGCCCATCATCCCCTACATCCGCGGCGATGGCATTGGCGTGGACATCTGGCCGGCGACCCGCCTGGTGTTGGATGAGGCCGTGCGCCTGAGCTACGGGGGAACGCGGAAAATCCACTGGTTCAAGGTCTATGCCGGGGACGAGGCCTGTGCCGTGTACGGCGAGTTGCAGTACCTTCCCCAGGACACGCTGACGGCGATTCGCGAGTACGGCGTGGCTATTAAGGGACCATTGACAACCCCCGTCGGGGGTGGGATTCGCTCCCTGAACGTGGCCCTGCGTCAAATCTTTGACCTGTACGCCTGCATCCGCCCCTGTCGCTATTACCCTGGCACGCCATCGCCTCACCGTCACCCAGAACTGATTGACCTCATCATCTACCGCGAAAACACGGAAGACATTTACCTAGGGATCGAATGGCCTGCTGAGAGCCAGATGGCGCGCCAACTGATACAACTGCTCAACGAGCAATTCATCCCCAACACGCCGGAGCATCAGGGCAAGCGAATTCCGCTCGAAAGCGGCATCGGCATCAAACCCATCAGCAAAACGGGTTCCCAACGCCTGATCCGGCGAGCCATCCAACACGCCCTGCGCTTGCCGCCGGGAAAACAAACGGTCACCCTGGTCCACAAGGGCAACATCATGAAGTACACGGAGGGGGCGTTCCGGGACTGGGGTTACGAGCTGGTGCAAACGGAATTTCGCCAGCAGTGCGTGACGGAGCGGGAATCCTGGATTCTGGAGAATGTGGAAAAAAATCCCGGTTTGTCGGTTGCGGAAAACGCGCGTCTGATCGAGCCGGGGTTTGACCATTTGCCCAGTGCCAAGCAAGCCGCTTTGTGCGCCGAGGTGCAGCGGGTGCTGGACACAATTGGGGAAAGTCATGGTCAAGGGCGCTGGCGCCACAAAGTCATGGTTAACGACCGGATTGCCGATAATATCTTTCAACAAATCCAGACCCGCCCTCAGGAGTATTCCATCCTGGCGACGATGAACCTCAACGGAGATTATCTCTCGGATGCCGCAGCAGCCATGGTCGGCGGGTTGGGCATGGGACCGGGGGCTAACCTGGGGGATACCTGCGCCATTTTTGAGGCCACCCACGGCACCGCGCCTAAGTATGCGGGTCAAGACCGAGTAAACCCCAGCTCCCTGATCCTGTCGGGAGCCATGCTGTTGGAGTTTTTGGGCTGGCAGGAGGCTGCGGATTTGATTCACCAGGCCCTGGGACGGGCTATTGCCCAGCGCCAGGTCACCTACGACCTCGCCCGCCTGATGGAACCGCCCGTGGACCCGCCCCTGTCCTGCTCGGGATTTGCCCAAGCGGTGGTGCAACACATGGTAGATCTCAAGAAATCTTGACATTTTGGCGATAGCAGGGCAATTTCACGGCATCAAACCGGGGTTGGGCGCTTGATCCCTGGGGATTTTTTGCGTAAAGTGCAGGGTAACGTTGTGATCCCGTGGTACGGGTTCCCGATATGACCCAGAAAGATGTGCCGCTGGAGGAGATGACCCTGCGGGAATTGCGTCGCCTGGCCAGCGAGTTGGGCATCGCTCGCTATAGCCGGATGCGCAAGTCCTATCTGGTCACAGCAATTCGGGCGGCAGAGTTACAAACCACTCGTTCCCATCAATCCCCCACGACGCAGGAGGCGCAAACGACCGTGGACAGTGACAAACCGACCATGCCGGCGCAAACCCTGACGGCAACGGCATTGCAGGATGTGGATGAGGGCCTACCCGATTTACCGGGGGGCTATGGCGAGAGCCGGATTGTCCTAATGCCCCGCGACCCCCAATGGGCCTATGCCTACTGGGATATTCCCAACGAAGCACGGGAGGAGCGGCGCAAACAGGGCGGGCAGCAATTGGCGCTGCGCCTGTACGACGTTACGAATATCAACTTGGAAGTGCAGGCACCCCACAGTGTGCAGGAGTATGCCTGCGATGAACTGGCCCGGGAATGGTACTTGCCGATTCCTGTAAGCGACCGAGACTATGTGGTGGAAATTGGCTATCGCACCGCAGACGGGCGGTGGTTGAGCCTGGCGCGGTCAGCGGCGGTGCGGATTCCACCGGTCTATCCCTCGGATTGGGTCGAGGACCACTTCATCACGGTGGGGTTTGAGGAGGACCTGCGGGGCCGGCGGTTCTTCCAATTGGTGCCCCCCAGCGAGCGACAACCAGCTGCAGAAACGCCGGTGTACGACGAGGTGATGCAACGGGCGGCGGCGGCTGAATCCATGCGGGTGGCGGGTTCCCTGTACGGCTCGATGCAGCACGTGCCTGGCTCCCTGGTCAGCAGTGCCGAGTTTGCCGTGAGTTCCTACGTGTTCCCATCGGGGATTGGGCGCTGGGCTATTCCCACGCTGTCGGGGATTGGGATGTCGGGCGTTGGGTTTGCCGCTTCAATCCCGCCGATGCGCCCCCGCAAGTTCTGGCTGGTGGCCGATGCGGAATTGATTGTCTACGGAGCGACAGAGCCGGATGCGACGGTGACCGTGGGGGGTCGCAAGATTCAACTCAATCCCGACGGCACGTTCCGGTTCCAGATGAGCTTCCCCGATGGCAACCTGGATTTCCCCATCTTTGCGGTAGCCGCTGACGGGGAGCAGACCCGCGAAATCCACATGACCTTCGACCGCCGCACCCTGTCGCGCCGCACCAACACCCGCGAAGAGGCGGTGGAGGAGTGGTTCATGGGCTAAGGGCTGACAACTCCTGTGGGATGGGCGCAACCCGCTGGTGAGGACCAGGGGGTTGTTTTTTTGCCCTAAAGTTGGGAGGACTCCGGGGTTTGGTTGTTCTGCAACGTACTGCCAATGCCCTGCAAAATCCCCCGCCCAATGAGTCCCAGACCGCGCCCAATGATCCGCGTCAACAGGTAGGCTGTGGTGCGCCCCAGGTAGTTGGCAATCGCCCGTAGCACGGGCGCTATGGCATCCTGGAACTCTAGCCACAGGGTGACCAGCCAGGGGATGCCCCGCAGTTGGGCCAGTTCCGCCGTTCGCCCCGCATAGACCGGGTAGGTGACAATCGCCTGGTTTTGGATGCGCAGCAGTTGATAGCGGCTTTCAAAGATGGCGCGGGGTTCCTCCCAGTACTTCTGCCAGCGGTAGCGTTGGGAAAGCTGGTTGCGCAGGCGTTCGGTCTCCCGCGTGGAAATCAGGGTGCGCCGGTAAAACCGCTGCTTGACCGAGTCGTGGTGGGGAAAGCAGTTGAGCAGGGGTTGGACAACGGCATTAGCTACCTGGATGACCAGGTTTTCCAGGAGCGCCGCTGCGTGGTCCGCCGCAATTTGGCTGTTGGCAGCGTACAACACCCCATCAATCTGCAGGGGCGCCTGAAACAAGTGATAGCGCAACAGGTCCTCCACCAGCGGAATCTTCGCCAGGATCAAGGTTTCAACGGTTGGCTGCTGCGCCAGGAGCGTCTCTAGCACCTCCTGCCCGTCAATTGTGTAGTATCGCCCGACAAACTCCGTCAAGGACTCCTGCCACAGGCGCCGTAGCAGGTCCGGGATGCGCGGGGTCACCTCCGCCTCCGTAACACGAGCCTCGATCAACTCGGCCAGGAGGGTCTCCCAGCGATTGAGAACCGTGTTCCACAGCTCCCGCTGCTTCTCAAACCGCAGCAGGTCCGTTTCCAACAGCAGGCCGCTGTCATTGCGCAGGGTCTGGTTAAACGCCTGGCGCACCCGGTTGACTCGTTCGCTTGGGGGCAATGCCATAGGGGGACGCACCACCTGCGGCGGCGGCGCCAACACCGGTCCCGGTCGCCAGAGCCACGTGAGCAACCACCGCGCGGCGCGCAATTCCCGTTGGCGGCCTTTGATGATCTGGCGTTCCCACCAAGGACGTGGGCGCTGTTGCCACTGCTCGCACTGCCGTAGCGCAGCTTCAATTTGCTGCAACCCCTGCTGGTACAGGTGGGAGCGCCAGGCGGGGGTCACCCGTTCCGGCTGTAGCCAGGGGGAATAGCCGCTCAGCAGCGCCTGCATCCAACGCCACAAAGTCAGCGCCGGCGTCGTTCGTTCGACATAGGCCGCCAAACCCAGTTGTTGATACCCCAATAGCTGGTCGCGGCTGGCCGGCGGTCCCAGGGCTAGGATGGGCAAGTGGGGATAACGGCGCTTGAGGGATTGGCACAGGGGAATGTCGGTGACCTCCAAATCCAGCACCAGCAAATTCACGAGCGGCTGGGCCATCTGTAACCGCTCGCTCAAGAAATTCTGTAGCTCCTCTGGCCGGTCGGTGGTAATGACCTGCGCCAAGCCCTGTTGCTCCAGCCATGAGGACAAGCCCAACCGCAGGATCGGCTCACGACTGGCCAGCAAAATCACCGGTAAGTTGTTCATCGGCGTTTCTGGGCAAAATAGGTCTCGAGCACCCGCAGCACCATAGGGCCGGCCACGCTGCCACCCCCACCGCCGGAATTTTCCCCAAACGCCACCACCACAATCTCTGGCTTATCCGCCGGCGCGTAGGCCCCAAACCAGGTGTGGCTCGGGCGGGGTGGGTCTTCAGCCGTGCCGCTTTTGCCGGCAATGGGCGGGAGATGACTCACGTTCAACACGGTGCCTGTGCCGCTGGTCACCACCCGGCGCAACCCGCGTCGCAGGATGTCCAAGGTCGTGGGGCTAAGACCGATGGGTGTGCGCAGGGGCGGCGGGTCTCCCGGCGCGCGGTAAAGGTGAGGACGCACCCGATAACCCCCGTTGGCCACCACCGCAAACATCACCGCCAACTGCAACGGCGACACCTGGAGAAACCCCTGGCCGATGGACATGTTCACTGTATCACCCGCGTACCAGGGTTCCTTGACAGTTGCCCGTTTCCAGGCCTCGTCGGGAACCAGCCCCGGCGCTTCCTCCGCTGCCAGTTCGATCCCCGTCTTTTCCCCAAACCCGTAGCGCCGTGACCACTCAATAATCGGTTCCGCCTTCGTCCCTAGGGCAATCTGGTAAAAAAACGTGTCGCTGCTCCAGGCCATTGCCCCCACGAAGTCCAACGGGCCGAACCCTGCCCGGTTCCAATCCCAGAACTGGATGCCCCCCACAGTTATAAAGGGATAGGTGGGGAGAACTGTGTCGGGACGAAAGCGCCCGGATTCCAGCGCCGCCGTGGTGGTGACCACTTTGAACGTGCTGGCCGGAGGATAGACCTGCAACGCCCGATTCACAAACGGAAAACTGCGCCGTTGGAGTTCCCGCCACTGCTGGGGAGTCACCCGCCCGGAAAAGATGTTGGGGTCAAAGCTCGGAGAACTCACCAGCGCTCGCACCGCCCCGTCACGGGGGTCTATTGCAACAATCGCGCCTCGCCGGGTTCCTAAGGCGCGTGCCGCCGCCCGTTGCAAGTCTAAATCCAGCGTCAAGGTCACATCATGCCCAGCCACCGACGGCTTTTTCCCTAGAATCCGCAGCACTTGGCCGCGCGCGTCCACCTCCACCTGCTGGCCGCCCCATTCCCCCCGCAGGCGATGCTCTAGTGCCGCCTCGATGCCCATCTGGCCAATCACATCCCCCAGACGGTAGTTCTGGTGCTGACGCGCTTTCAACTCCTGCTCACTAATCTCCCCCGTGTAGCCGATGACATGGGCCAGCAATTCCCCGTGGGGGTAGTGGCGGATCGGCTCGGCGTTGAGAATCACGCCCGGCAACCGGTCGCTGTGTTCCATCAGGGCCGTAATCTGGGCTGGACCAATCCCCCGCGTCAGTCGCAGCAGGTAAGGGGAGTAGTAACCCGCGCGTTGCAGGCGATTTTGCATTTCCTTCTCAGGCATGTCCAGCAGACGGGCCAGGGTCGCCAGGGTGCGGGGCCATTCCTCGGGACGCTGGGCAACTGGCCACAGGAATACCGAGTAGGATAACCGGCTTCCAGCCAGTAGGCGCCCCTGCCGGTCAAAGATCCGACCCCGGTCGGGGGGTTTGGGAATGAGGCGAATCCGGTTGTTATCCGCCATCTGCCGGAACTCTTCGCCCTTGACCAACTGGAGGTAGGCCAACCGACCGCCAATGCCACCAAACAGGACCAGCGTTATGACCGTCATCAGCACCAGTGCCTGCTGGCCCCGCCCGACCACGACCTCTGCCCAGGGCGAAAACCGCAGGCGCGTCGCCGATTGCCAGAGCACCATCGGTTGCGGCTCAGAAATCTATCCTTTTTCATAGCACAAATGGGCTGAGTGCAACGGGAACTGGGACCCGGCTGCCAACGTCCTCTGCCGATAAACATCAAGGGGAGTGAAGGGCATGCGTTACGGTTTGCTCATGGGGTTGATTCCGGCAGTGGTCATCACTGTTGCTCAACCAGCTTGCGCCAGCGACCTGGACGAACAAATTCAAAACGCCGCCGATACGTTAGCGTCCTTCATGGCCAACCCAAACCAGCGCATCCCCCGCAGCGTGTTGCGTCAAGCCCGGGGGATTGCCATTTTGCCAGGTGTCACCAGCGCTGGGTTTATCTTTGGGGGGATGGGTGGGTCCGGCATCATTACGGTCAAACATGACAACGGTCGCTGGAGCAACCCGATTTTTGTCAATATTGCCGGTGGGAGTGTGGGCCTCCAGGTGGGCGCTCGCTCCTCAGACATTGTGTTGGTGTTCATGAACCAACGGGCTGTACGGACGCTCTTGCGACAATCGTTTAGTTTAGGGGGAGATGTGGGAGTTGCCGCTGGACCTGTAGGGAGCAATGCCGTTGTACCAACCGATGCGCCGGGAAACGTGGATATTTACGCCTATTCCCGCAGCGCTGGGTTATTCGCCGGTGTGAGTTTAGCCGGGCAGAAGATTTCGTTTAATCGCGACCGCACCGAGGCTTTTTATGGACGTTCGCCCTTGACCGCCCAGACGGTGTTCAACGACCCCACGATTCCCATCCCGCCGGTGGTGGAACGTTTGCACCAGACCATCAACCGCGCCATGCAGTAGGAAGCGGGGGCGGTACCCCCAGGGATGAACCTAGCCTTGAGTATTGCCACCGTTTGTGCTGGGGAGATACAAGGTGCCGAGGCAGTGGAGCGAGCGAAGGATAAATTTTGGACAGGACGCCACTCCCACCCAACTAGGTCATGACCCTGGAGGTCAATCGGCAACCTAGCGGCGTTGCTAACACCATGCGCTCGCGAATGGATTTTTGAATGCCAAGCTGGTGACCGCTGGCTTTTTACTACGGGGAGTGACTAGCCCTGGGTGAGAATTTTCTGGACAATCTGCATGCCGGTCACTGCCTGCCAGCCGAATAGCCCCAGCACCAGGCCATTGATGGTGATGTGCAGCGCGCGTGCCCAATCTTTCCCCTGCTGCATCAGGGGAGCCAGGGACGCCGAAAAGGCAATCAACCCCGTCATGCTCAAGCCCACCAGCAAATGGGGACCCACAAACAGTTTTTTATTGTTGATGTACGTGACGGCCATCCCCCCTAGCGTGCCCCAGACCATCAGCACGAGCAGTAGGGCACCGACCTGAAAATGCACCTCCCGAAACTTAGCCTTGAGCAGGCGGCTTTTTTCTTCGCCCTTGGCGGTGCGGGTGCGAATCACCTGGATCCCTGTGTACAGGGCATAGCCACTCAGGGCCAACAGCAACCACATCAACACCGGATGAAAAAAGGGCAACGCTGGCTTCAGCCAATCAGGAACCGTGATCATCGCTCCACCCCCTCGGATACACACCCGCCATCATAGCGTATCGTTCTCAAGCCACTGCCGCAACCGCGCTTGGACGGCCTGGGGTAAGCCCCGCGACGGCCGTGGGGAGGCTGTAGAACGGTGTTGGGAGTCCAGCTGCGCGATAGCTTGCCATAGGGATTGAGATGACATCCACTCCGCGCCGTAGCCTCCTGCGGTCATCCAGGCCAACCGGTCGGAGGTCACCACAATCAACCGCTGGTCACGGCCTCGGTGCTGGGCGCAAAACCGCTCAATGTAGGCGTCTGCCGTCGTTCCATACCCCGTGTAACACACCTGCACCCGGTCCGTAATCGGCTCCCAGCGCTCTGGCTGCGGGCACCGGTGGGCGTCGAAGATGATGTAGGTCTCGTAGCCCTGCATCGCGCTATAGTTGCACAGGTGTTCGATGAGTGCTTGCCGGTGGGGGTCTAGGTCGCCCTGGCGCAAGTCCCACTTAGCCCCGATGACGTTATAGCCGTCCACCACCATCAGGGTCGCTGCTTTGGGTGACATGCTGGGAAAGATAAAAAAATCTCTAACTATGGTAACGCGCCCGTTTCTGCCGCCGGTACTGTTCCATGCGGCGGACAAATTCGGCGAAGTAATAGTCAGCGTCGTGGGGGCCAGGGCTGGCCTCCGGATGGTACTGCACCGAAAACACCGGTAGTTCCTGGTGCGCCAGTCCAGCCACCGTCTGGTCGTTGAGATTCCAATCCGTGATGCGCCATTGGGGCGGAAGCGTTTCCGGCGCTAGGGCAAACCCATGATTTTGACTGCTCATGGCAACGTGTTGTCCTGCTCCCACTGGGTGATTCAGCCCGTGATGCCCGAATTTCAACTTGTAGGTCTGGCCGCCGGAGGCCAATCCCAGAATCTGATGTCCCAAACAAATGCCAAACATGGGCCGCCCGCTGTTCAGCAGCTCCCGCACCGTTTGAATCCCCTCGGTCACCGCCGCCGGGTCGCCAGGGCCGTTGGAAAGAAAGATACCATCCGGGTCGTAGCGCAAGATGTCCGCTGCTGAGGCAGTCGCCGGCACCACGATCACCCGGCATCCGTAACTGGCCAGTCGCCGCAGGATGTTGTACTTAATCCCAAAATCTATCGCCACCACCACGAAGGGGTCAGGACGGGTTGGTGGTGAAGCAAATTCCCAGGTTTTCGGGGTGGGGGTCTGCCACTCGTACACGTGAGGCGTGGTCACGCGGGGCACCAGGTTTAGACCGGTCATGGGGGGCGCCTGGGCAACCTGGTCCAGCAACTCCTGGGGGTCGAGGATTTCAGTGGAAATCGCGCCGTTCATGGCTCCCTGTTCCCGCAGCCGCCGGGTCAGCATCCGAGTGTCCACACCGGTAATCCCCACCACTTGCCACCGCTCCAAATAGGCCAGCAGGGATTCTGTGGCCCGCCAACTGCTGGGCTGGCGGCACCCGTGCCGGACAATGATCCCCTGCACCTGCACCCGGCTAGATTCTTCGTCCTCGGGGTTGACGCCGGTATTGCCCAGTTCGGGATAGGTGAATAGGACGATCTGGCCGCAGTAGCTGGGGTCAGTGATGACCTCCTGGTAGCCGGTCATGCCAGTGTTGAACACTACTTCCCCGATGGCCGTGCCCCTGGCGCCGTAGCGGTAGCCCCGTACAGCCGTGCCGTCGGCCAAAACCAGTAATGCCGGTGGGGGCGTCATCATGCCCATAACCGCTATCCTAACACGCCCTGGTGCTTCCTGTTACAATTTGTGTAGATTCTGAGGGGGAGACGGATGGACCTTGCCAGCACGCTCTACCTGTGGGAGCATTGGGCGGACCGGTGGGTGGTGCAGGAACTGCAGCATTTGACGCCCTGGAGTGTGGGGCTGGTGTGGGCGGCGGGATTGCTCACCAGTTTGAACCCCTGCGTGCTGTCGCTGTTGCCGGTGACGGTGGCCTGTTTGGGCGGCGACCGGCGGGGCGATTGGCGGCAAGCAAGCTGGTTTACGTTGGGACTAGCGACAACCTTGACGGGATTGGGGCTTGGCGCGGCGCTGCTCGGTCGGGTGTATGGTCAATGGGGCAAGGGCCTGCCGTTGCTGGTGGCGGGCGTCGCCATCGTCATGGGATTGGTCCTGCTGGAGGTGTTACCGTTGCCGGTGTGGACGGGGCCGTCGCTGGGGGGAACCGGACACTGGCGGGCCTACGGCCTGGGTTTGACGTTTGGGCTGAGCGCGTCACCCTGTAGTACGCCGGTGCTGGCGACGTTGTTGGCCTGGGTGGCCAGTACGGGCAATGCTCTGCTGGGGCTAGGGCTGTTGTTGGCCTACACGTTGGGGTACACGTTGCCCGTGTGGGTGGCGGGGGCATTTACGACGACAGTGCGCTACTGGTTACGGCTGCGCCCGATTTCCCGCTGGTTTCCCTGGGGGAGCGGTGCTGTGTTGCTGGGTTTTGGCGTGTACACCCTCTGGAGCCAGCTGGTCTAGGGAACCACCAGGGACTTTTCCAGGCCGTTGCAGGGAGTGGACCAGAGCTGGTTGTGCAGGGCAATTTGCTCGATGCGGGTAGCCAGCCGCAGGGCCTTCAGGGCCTGTTCCCCGCCGACAGAAGGTTGGTTGCCCTCCCGCACGCAGTGGACAAAGTGCTCCAGCTCCGCCTGCAGCGGCTCGATGTTGCTGGCATAGACTCGTTCCACTAATTCGTCCTGCCGGTAGAGCACCTGGCCAGTGGGCTGGCCGGGCAGATGCCGATGAATGAGGATTTCGTTGTTCAAAAAATCGGCCTCGGTGAGAGAATGTTTGCCGTGGACCGTCAGGCGGCGCACCTTGCGATGGGTGACCTTGCTGGCGGTTAAGGAGGCAATCACCCCGTTGTCAAACATCAAGGTAGCGGTGACGTAGTCCAGGGCGTGGGTGCCGCTGGCGGTCAACTGCACCACCGGCGCAGCCGTGAGTTCCAGCAACAAATCAATGTCGTGGATCATCAAGTCCAGGACAACCGAGACGTCGTTGGCCCGCTGGGAGTAGGGACTCAAGCGATGGGCCTCCAATGCCAGGATTTCCTCCTGGTGCAACACCCTTTGCAGTTCCCGAAACGCCGGGTTGAAACGTTCGATGTGCCCTACCTGCAGGATGCAATTGGCCTCGGCGGCGGCGTTGACCAGCCGTTCCGCCTCAATGACGCTGGCGGCGATGGGTTTTTCCATCAGGATATGGACCCCTTGCCGGATACAGGTCAGGCCCACGTCGTAGTGCAAACGGGTGGGAACCGCGACGCACACCGCCTCCACGTGGGGCAACAAATCCCGATAGTCCTCGAAAAACCGTACCTGGTATTTCCCCGCCAGTTGGAGGCCCCGTTCCACGTTAATGTCGGCAATGCCCACCAGGCGCACATCCTTGAGAAAGCTCAGCACCCGCACGTGGTGTTGCCCCATGTTCCCGACTCCAATCACCCCCACTGCAATCGGACGCGCGCTGTTGATACCAGGGTTTGTCAGAGCGGGCACGGGTGGCAACTCCTCAAACACCAACAACCACCGACATCCAGCCCCATCCTAACATACTTGGGTGGGAGCGCTAAAATCAGAAATCCGGTATAACAACGCACCTTGGCGTTGGATAATGAAGTCAGGCGCGTGAACGATAGACATGGCTTGGATAGACCGGCAGGGACGTATCGGCGGCAAGGTGAGTGTGATTGACCTGGGGGCGCTGGTGGTCGTCCTGCTCGTGCTGGTGGGCATTTTCCTGGTGCCGGGGGGAACCGGTTCGGTGGCCCAAGTGGGGCCGAGTCAACCGGTGGAAATTGACATGATGGTGCGGGGATTGAGCGTGGTCCGCCCCGAAACCCTTATTCGCCCTGGGGACAGGGCCAGTTTCATCGTGCGCAACCAACCCTCGGGCCATCTGACTGTGAAGCATCTGGCCATCTTTCCGCCGCAAGTCGAAGTTCCCCAACCGGATGGGTCGGTGAAATTTTTGCCGGATGCCCGTTCCCAGAACCGTTACCTGCGGGACATGATGATTACGTTGACGGGGACGGCGCAAATCGTGGACGGTGGTGTGGTCCTGGGGAATACCAAGCTGAAGGTCGGCGTACCGGTGGAACTGGAGGGGCCGCAATACAACCTGCGGGGGTCGGTGATGGATGTCCGGGTGGGGTCAGGATGACGGTCACGCCGCCGGAGCAAATGCCCCCCGATGTGCTGGCTTGGTTGGCGCAATTGGATACGGCCAAACACGGCAAGTGGATGCGGCGAGCCTTGGAATCGCTGCTGCGGCTCTCCCAAACCTCCCTTGACCGCCTGGATTGGAAGATCATCGCCGGCGCGATTCAAGACATGGAGCAGGGGTTTCGGGTGTTTCAGCCCTACCGCCAGGTGCGGAAAATTGCCCTGTTTGGTTCGGCGCGCATTGGTCCTGACGACCCCAACTACCAACTGGCGGTGCAATTTGCGCGGTGCATGGGTGAACAGGGATTTATGGTCATGACGGGGGCTGGCGGCGGCATCATGCAGGCCGGCAATGAAGGCGCGGGAACCGAACGTTCCTTTGGACTCAACATCCAACTGCCTTTTGAGCAGGGCAGCAATGCCTTTGTCAGCGACAGCCCGCGCTTGATCAATTTCAAATACTTCTTTACCCGCAAGCTATTTTTCCTGCGGGAGACGGACGCGGTGTGCGCCTTTCCAGGGGGCTTTGGCACCCAGGACGAGGTGTTTGAGGCCTTGACCCTGTGCCAAAACGGGCGCTGCCCGCCCATTCCCATCGTGTTGCTCGAGCAGCCGGGGGGCACCTACTGGCGGGCGTGGGACGCCTTTGTGCGGGAGCATTTCTGGCGTACCCACCTGATCAGTCCCGACGACGTGGAACTCTACACCATCACCGATTCCGTGGCGGTGGCCTGTCAAACGATTCGCCAGTTCTACCGGGTCTATCACTCCAGTCGCTACGTGCGCGATGAGTTTGTGCTGCGGTTGCACCATCCCTTAGCAGAAGCAGTGGTGGCGCAGTTGAACGAAGAGTTTGCCGATATTGTCGCTGAGGGGGTCATGTACCAGCGAGGCGCATTTCCAGAAGAAATGGGGGACGAGACCGACCATCTGCCGCGCCTGGTGTTTCGCTTCAACCAGCGGGACTACGGGCGGCTGTACCAGCTCATCCGGCGGTTGAACGAATCGGGAGGTGAGGCAAGTGCCCACCCCGAATGGCGCTGAATTGCGCCGCACCGTCCTGACCGTGGCGTTGCTGAACTTCGCCTACTTTACCGTAGAAGCGGGAATTGCCGTGACGATTGGCTCGGTGTCCCTGTGGGCCGATTCAATCGATTTTTTGGAGGACACCCTGCTGAATGCCCTGGTGTACAGGGCGCTGGGCTGGCGACGCCGTTACCAAACATGGGTGAGCCTAGGTCTAGCGGGTTTGTTATTGATGCCGGCGCTGGCGACCTTGGGTTCCCTGTGGCGCAAGTTGCAAGCACCCCTGCCGCCAGAACCAGTACCCCTGTCGCTGGCGGGTCTGGGGGCCTTGGCGGTCAACTGGTTGTGCGCCCTGTTGTTGTTGCGATTTCGCCACCAGGGCAGCAGCTTGGCGCTGGCGGCGTTTTTCTCGGCCCGCAACGATGCGCTCGCGAACCTGGCCATCATCCTGGCGGGGTTGCTCACCGCTGCTTATCCCTCCCCTTGGCCAGATGTGGTGGTCGGGGTGGGGATTTTCGCCCTCAACACCGATGCTGCCTGGAAGGTGTACCGCCAAGCCCGCGCGGAACAGCAAACCTAGGGTGCTAGAATAATTCGACTTGGGAGAGTTTCGTCGCCGCGCATGAAGTACTACTACGTTTTGGCCAGTGAAAAATTTCTCACCGAAATCGAGCCGTTAGAGGAGGTCTTTCGGGAGCGGACGAAATATTACCAGCGGGAAGGTAAGGAGATTGATTTTTTCCTGGTGCGGCGTCCTGCCTTTTTGGAAGCTCCTGAATTTGCCGAAGTAAAGGCCAGATGTCCTCAACCGGCGGCGGCCATTGTCACCACCAATCCAGATTTCGCCACCTTTATGAAGTTGCGGTTGGAGTTTGTGCTAACCGGCAGTTTTGAAGCGCCGTCGCCCACCATTCCCGACCCTTTGGCCAGCACCGTTTAACGGTCGGCTTGACGCAAGAGATAAACACCTGTGAGCAGTCCCAACACGTTCGGGAACCAAGCGCCAATTACGGGGGCGATCACACCCGCTTGACTCATCACATCGCCGATAAACATCAGCAGGTAATAGATAAAGATAATGACCACGCTCAAACCAAACGCCCAACCACTCGAACTGCGGCGGGGTAAACTTCCGAGCGCCGTGCCTACCACCCCCATCACTAAACAAATAAAGGGGATTGCAATTTTTTGTTGAATCCGCACCTGCCATTCCCGAATCCGCGCCAGATTGCCGCTGCCTTCCAGGATTTTCAAATACCGCCGCGCTTCCCAAAAACTCATTTCTTCAGGGGTGCGCCGCTGGGTGGCCAGGTCAAAAGGGGCTTTGGGCAAGGTAATTTCTTGCTTTTTGAACTGGATAATGTTGCGGTAACTGCCGTCGTAGGCCACCAGGTAAATCGTACCGTTGTGAAATTCCCAGGCCATGCGTTCAGCATTCCAAAATCCTGTCTCGGCGGTGAGAATTTGTTGCAATCCCTCCTGGGAAAAATCCAACACCGTCAATCCCCGCATGTAGCGCCCGTCGAACCGGCTGGCGTAAAACAACCGCTGCAATTCTTTGCCGGTGGTCTGGTCGAACTCTTGATAGATAATGTTGCGCCGCTCCACACGGGGCCGGTCTTTGTCCAGGGCCTGCCGCACAAGGACGGTTGCCTGGTAGTTGGTCACAGGAACAACGGCTTCGTTAAAGGCAAACGTCAAGCTGGTGGTGAACAAGCTGAAAATGAGAGCCGGAACCACCCACCGCCGGGCCGGGATGCCACAGGCTCGCAGGGCAATCAACTCGCTATTAGCGCTCAAGCGGCTGTAGGTGAGCAACGTCGCCAGCAACGTCGCCATCGGAAACGCCAGCCCAATGAAGTAGGGAGCCTTGAGTGCCAGGACCTGAAACGCAAGGGTTAGGGGCAGACCCGACTCCACCACCCGCCGTACTGTTTCAAACAGCGCCCCCACCGACAGGCCCAGCGAACTAAAAGCCCCCATCCCAAAAACAAACGGCCCGATAAACAGCCGCAGCAGGTAGCGGTCCAGCAACGGTACTCTGTGACTCCAGAAGCTCAGAAACTTGTGGATGCGGGTTGCGGGAGAAACAACCGTTGCCATCGCACCTGTCCGAGGAGCACTTCCCCTAGTGTGCCATATCCGGTAGGAGCAACATGGCGTCCCCTAGCGAATAAAACCGGTAGCGTTCCCGTATCGCCTCCTGATACAGGTGCATCACCCGTTGCCGCCCGATCAACGCGCTCACCAGCAGCAACAGACTGGATTTGGGCAAGTGGAAATTGGTCATCAGCCCATCAATCACCCGCCATTGGTAACCGGGATAGATGTAGAGATTCACCTTGCCAGTGGTGGGTTGCAGGGTTCCCCCTTGAGCCGCCGCCTCTAACGCCCGCGTCACAGTCGTGCCCACAGCAATCACCCGCCCGCCCTGCTGTTGCGTTTGCTGAATTTTCGCCACTGTCGCTGCTGACACTTCTATCCATTCACTATGCAACTGGTGCTGCCGGATATCCGACGTACTCACCGGGCGAAAAGTGCCCAGACCCACGTGCAGGGTAATCATCGCCTGGGCAATCCCCCGCGCCTGCAACCGCGCCAGTAATTCTTCGGTAAAATGCAACCCCGCCGTCGGTGCCGCAACGGAGCCAGCGACTTGGGCATAGACCGTCTGGTACTGGCTAGGGTCGCCCTGGAAACGCTCGATATAGGGTGGTAACGGCAATTCCCCCATCTGTTCCAGCAGGGGCCATAACTGGGTCGGATTTAGCACGGTGCCATCAGGCGTTTGAAACGTCACCCAGCGGCCACCGGTTTCCGGGTCTCGCGCTTGCACCACACCGACCAGTTGGGGTTGGCCTTGGGCTGGAAACGTCACCTGCATCCCAACGCGCACCCGCCGTCCTGGACGCACCAGCACCCGCCATGCATCACCTTCTCCAGGCTCTAGCAATAAAAACTCTGTCAGACCTCCGCCGGGTCGCACGCCCTTCAATCGCGCCGGAATCACCTTGGTGTTATTGAGCACCAGCAAGTCGCCCGGACACAACAAATCGGGCAAGTCGTACACATGGCAATGGCGATGGGTATTTCGATAGACCACCAGCAACCGCGCGTGGTCTCTGGGCACCATCGCAGACTGGGCGATGAGTTCGGTGGGCAAGGGATAGTCGTAGTTGGCGAGTTCCCAATCGCCTTCACTGGGTGGGTGTGCAGGAAAAGGCATACAAGTGTATCAGTTAACTGGGTGGCTAAGCCTTTTGTGGTCCAGAGTTAATCCAGAAGTGTTGAATCTTGCAATAAAGCTTAACATCCTAAGTCACGAGGATAGTCTAGGGGCAGTTGGGTTTGGGTGAGGCCATGAGTATAATTACTTGCCCTCCCGTTGCCAGTCTCAAAATATTGTGAAGTACAGTCATATCCATAATGGAAAACGGCCATCGGCAATTTACGCCTGAAGCCAGGAAGAAATCCATTTCAGAAGCGCAAAGGTAACTTGTTAGAGCGACTTTCAATCGGAGCCATTTCACGGGTGACCGGAATTTCACAGTCTTGGCTGTATAAAATTGTGTAAAGCAAAAGGCAATTTATACATCAGAAATGATGAATATTCAGCTCTATGACGATGAAGAGATAGAACTGGGATGCGAAGAGATATGGTCGTTTTGTCTCCAAGGGCTCTGGCTGCTTCTAGAGAGAAAGAAACGTATGATTTTAGCGGCTTGTCTAGGAGACAGAAGCATAGAGACAGCGAAAAATTATTTGGTGGAAACGAGCAAAATTTTGTACTAATTTTCTTTGTCAGTTCATTGGAAGGTTATTCCGAGATCTCAACAGGAAGCCGGTACCAAAGGGAGTAGTAAAACATACTTGATTGAGCGCTTCAACAACACCCCTAGACAGGGAGTTAGCCGCTTGGCTAGGAGAACCCTGTGCTTTATGATGCATCATTACTTACATGGCACTACCAGCATGGGCATGTCGTTGCTGTAGGTAACGCAACCGCTGCACTAGGTGGTAATCATCCCTTGACCTGCTTGAACACCTTGCTCTGGGTTACATCTACTGCTACCCCCACCACCAGGTAGGGCTAGCCTTGCTAGGGCGTCCGCCGAGGGCATTCATTTGTTAGCTAGCCGCACTGATAGTTGAATATCGCTGACTTACCCAGCATTTGTCGCCCCAGGAAAGCTATGATCGGCTCTGGCAAGGCCATGAACGGATTTGCTCTAACTGGGACACCACTTCAGCGGCGCAATGGCAAATCTACTGGCGGGTCTACCAATGGGTGGTGAACGAGTGACCTTTCCCTTGAGCGCTGTCGTGGGGCAGGAACGGGTGAAGCTGGCTCTGCTCCTGGGGGCGGTGGATATGGGACTGGGCGGCATCTTGCTAGCGGGAGCCAAGGGAACCGCCAAATCTGTACTGGCGCGGGCAATCCATGCGTTGTTGCCCCCTATCGAAGTGGTGCGCGGCTCCCCTTACCAGGACGACCCCCAGCACCCGCAAGAGTGGCCGTTTCCCCAGGCTCAGGTGCAGACCCAAGTCATCACGCCCCCGTTTGTGCAGATTCCGCTGGGGGTGACGGAAGACCGGTTGGTAGGGGCGATTGATGTAACCGCTTCGCTCAAACAGGGCACGGCAGTGTTTCAACCCGGACTTCTCGCCCAGGCCCACCGGGGCATTTTGTATGTGGATGAATTGAACCTGCTCGACGATGGCGTGGTCAACATCTTGTTAACGGTGTTGGCCGAGGGAGTAAACCGGGTGGAACGGGAAGGCATGAGCGTTGTCCATCCCTGTCGTCCATTGCTGATTGCCACCTACAACCCCGAGGAAGGAGAAATCCGTAGCCACTTGCGCGACCGGTTCGCCATCCAATTGACCATGACGCCGCTGGCGGACCTGAACGAACGGGTAGAAGCTGTGACCCAAGCGCTCCGCTACGGCGATGACCCGCTCGGGCTGTGGGCAGAACATCAGGCGGAAATTGAAGCGCTGCGGACGCAACTACTCCTGGCGCGGGAATGGTTGCCCACGGTGACCTTGACCAGGGAGCAAATGGCTTATCTGGTGGAAGAAGCGCTGCGGGCGGGCGTCCAGGGCCATCGGGGCGAACTCTTTGCGGCACGGGTGGCTCGCGCCCATGCGGCTTTCTGGGGACGCAACCAGGTGAACGCTGAGGATTTACGAGTGGCCGTGGAATTGGTGATTGTGCCCCGCGCGACCACGATTCCCCAAACCCCAGCGCCGCCCCCCCCACCCCCGCCGCAACCCCCAGCCAACGAGACACCCGAAACAGAAGACCAGGAGCCGCAAGAGCCAACCGACGCTCCTAGCATCCCAGAAGAATTTGTGTTTGACCCGGAAGGTGTGATTCTCGACCCCAACCTGCTGGACTTTGCCCAGAAATGTCGCCCCCGCGCCCGCGCCGGTCAACGCAATCAAACCCTGTCCCAAACCCGCGGGCGTTATGTCAAACCCGTGTTGCCCCAGGGTCCCCATCCCCGGATTGCTGTTGATGCCACACTACGGGCGGCAGCTCCCCACCAGAAACGCCGGCGCCAGGCCCAGCCCCATAAAAAAGTTGTGGTCACTGCTGACGATGTGCGGGCTAAACGCCTGGTGCGCAAGGCGGGGGCGTTGATTATTTTTGTGGTGGATGCATCGGGTTCGATGGCGCTCAACCGGATGCAGGCAGCCAAGGGCGCTGTTTTGCGCTTACTCACCGAAGCCTATCAAAACCGCGACCAGGTGGCCCTGATTCCATTCCGGGGTGAACAGGCGGAAGTGCTGTTGCCCCCCACCCGCTCGGTTGAAGCTGCCCGGCGTCGGCTCGACCAACTGCCCTGTGGCGGCGGGTCCCCCTTGGCGCATGGGTTAACGCAGGCGGTGCGCGTGGGATTAAACGCTCGGCAGAGCGGCGATATCGGCCAGGTGATTGTAGTAGCAATTACCGATGGACGGGGGAATGTGCCACTGGCGCGCTCGTTGGGTCAACCCGTGGACCCCCAGGTGGACATCAAAGGTGAACTGCTCGATATTGCCGCCAAGATGCGCGCGCTGGACTTTCGCCTGCTGGTCATCAACACGGAAAACCGGTTCGTTTCCACGGGTTTTGCCAAGGAACTGGCCGAAAAAGCTGGGGGGAATTATTACCACCTGCCGCGGGCTAATGAACAAGCGCTCGCCCAGGTCACCCAAAACGCTCTCAAAACGCTACGTCAGGGTTAGGTGCTGCTTTGCAACAGTCCCCCCGGTTGAATCTCCAGCCAGCGACCCCGCCAGTACACCCGTCGTCCCACGGCTCCAGCCAGCCACACGCCAAAACTTAAAACATCCCGCAGCGGCAAGGCCCACAACCAGCGGTACAGCCCTGGACACCGGAACACGTGAATGGCTGTTACAGCCTGTGCCAAACGCAGCGCATACATTCCCAGCACCAGTAGGACTGCCCAGCTTGCCCCCTGGCTCACGAGCAGTAGTAAAACCCCGTACACCAGCCCAAACGTCGCCCCCAGGCCGTAGTATTGCCAGCCCCGGTTCATACGAATGGTTCTGGCCCAGCGCAATTCCCGTTGCAGCACTTGCCCCACCGACTCCCGGCCACAGCAGTTATCCAGGACATAGGGCGACATCTCGACTCGGAATCCCGCCGCCCGTGCCAGCCGCCCCATGTGGAAATCCGAACCAATGCGATTGACGACTTGTTCCAGACCCCCCCAGGCCCGCACGACATCCTTGCGCGTGGCAATGGTCGGCCCCAGGGCATAGCGCAACCCCCCATCCAGCGCCCGTCCCAGCAAAAAGGCCGGCAAAAACTCCACACACCGGTTGAGAGACGCCAACGCTGCCCCCAAAAACTGCGGGTGATGGTCCATGTAGCCACAGGTCACCAAACCAATTTCCGGTTGATGCAAGGGGGCGGTCACGGTGGCTAAATAATCCGGCGTCACCCGGATATCGCTGTCGGCAAACACCACCATTTCATAGCGAGCCGCCTGCAACAGATGGATCAGATTACTGACTTGATAGTTCACGCCGTAGATGTGTAAACCGTAAATCAGGCGCACGTGGGGATAGGTGACTAAAAGTTCGCGTAGCAAAGGAACAGCCGGATCATCCGGTTCCATGACACCGAAAATCACTTCGTACTGGGGATGACGTTGCTGACAAAATGAACGCCAATTTTCGGCTGCACCTTCGTCCAACCCCCGCACTGGGATCAGTAACGAAACCCCCGCCGGTTTTTCTGGTAATACCAAGCCTGTTTGTTCACGGGCAAACGCCAGCCCAACCCAGCTATTAAACAGATAAAAAATTGCACTACAAATGACCAACAATGTTAATACAATTTGTACGCTTAATACCAGCATAGGCGGTCATGGAGTTTACCTTTGGCTTCAGGGTATCATGGGCGGGTCAGGTACGGTCGCACCGTCGAGATTCTGTGATAAAGTAAGCAAGGTTGATTTCAGGTTCGCAATATGACAACGACGACAGCGCCGCGTTTGCCGCTGGACTGGGTAACGATTTTTTTCATCGGAGTGATTCACTTGGGTGCGCTTCTTGCTTTTGTCCCAGGGATGACCAACTGGAGTGCGGTGGGAGTGATGTTGATTTTGTACTTCATCACGGGGGGCTTGGGCATCACGTTGGGATTTCACCGGCTCATTACCCATCGTAGTTTTGAAGTGCCCAAAGGGTTGGAGTATTTTCTAGCGTTTTGCGGAACGTTGGCCTGTCAAGGAGGACCGATTGATTGGGTAGGGTTGCATCGGTTGCACCATTTGCATTCAGACCAGGAAGACGACCCCCATGATTCCAACCGGGGTTTCTGGTGGAGCCACATGGGCTGGATGTTACACCATTTGCCCCAGGATCAAGAGATTCCCAAATACACCAAAGATATCAATCAAGACGGGGTGTATGTGTTTTTGCAGAATTGGATGTTGCCCTTGCAAGTGGGGTTGGGATTACTGTTGTTTGCCCTAGGGGGATGGCCTTGGGTGGTTTGGGGTATTTTTGTGCGCTTGGTTTTCGTCTATCACGCGACTTGGTTTGTTAATAGCGCCACGCACAAATATGGCTATCGCACCTATGAAACCCAAGACCGTTCAACCAATTGCTGGTGGGTGGCGTTGCTGGCCTTTGGCGAAGGGTGGCATAACAATCACCATGCGTTTCCCCATTCGGCGCGGCACGGATTGCGCTGGTGGGAAATTGATGCGACATGGATGATGATCTGGGCGTTGCAAAAACTGGGATTGGCCACGAAAGTACGCCTGGTCAACGGGCCAGCCTGACCGGTCAATGTCCCCTGCCCGGTGTGTTATGGTGACTACAGCGAGCAGTAAGGGAGACGATGCACGCGCTGTCGCTGCCGACGTGGGTAATCCACATTGCCAGTGTGCTGGAGTGGGGGACGGCGATGGTTCTGTTTTGGCAATACGGCTGGCGCACGTTCACCTGGGCGATGATTCCGGCGCTGGGGGGAGCCATGTGCGCGATTACCTGGCACTTTTTTGACAATGACCCGGCGCTGAGGTGGTTGGTCACGGGGCAAGCAGGGCTGACGTTGTTCGGGAATTGCGCGCTCTGGTGGGCCGCCTGGAATTTAATGCGCACCGCCAAGCCATGACGGAGAACCTGCTGTTTGCGCTGTCGCTGTTTCCGTACCTGGGGTTTCTCTGGTGCCTGCACCGGGCCAAAGCGCCGCGCGGGATTCTGGTGGGGTTTGGACTAACGTTGCTGTTTGTCGCCATCAGCATCCCGGCGGGTGTGGCGGCGCAACGTTGGTATGGCCGGTCGCTGGCGGATGTGGACTGGTTACACGGGGGAGCGGAGTTTTGGCTAACGGTGGCGAATGCCAGTTTGGTGCTCGGGCTGCGGCGGGCACTGCGGCAAAAGGCGGAAACGACATGACCGGTGTCATTTGGGTCACGGGAGCGGCGGGGTTTATCGGGTTTCATTTCGCGCGGGCGTTGCTCGACCAGGGGCGACGGGTCATCGGCATTGACAATCTCAATCCCTACTACGATGTGCAACTCAAACGGGACCGCTTGCAGCAATTGAAAAATGACCCCAATTTTGTGTTTGTGCATTTAGATTTGGCCGACCGCGCGGGGGTGGAACAACTCTTTGCCCAATTTCCGCCGGAAATCGTGGTGCATTTGGCGGCGCAGGCGGGGGTGCGCTATTCCCTAGACCATCCCCACACCTACGTCGAAAGCAATGTAGTCGGGTTTCTCCATATCTTGGAAGGCTGTCGCCATCAGCGGGTGAAACATCTGGTGTTTGCGTCATCTAGTTCCGTCTATGGGCTGAATACCAAGATGCCTTTTTCAGTCAAAGACAACGTGGACCACCCGATTAGCCTGTATGCAGCGACGAAAAAAGCGAATGAATTGATGGCCCACACCTACAGTTATTTGTTTAATCTGCCGGTGACGGGACTGCGATTTTTTACGGTTTACGGCCCCTGGGGACGCCCGGATATGGCCTTGTTCAAATTCACCCGCGCCATTTTAGAAGGCCAGCCCATTGATGTCTATAACCACGGCCAGATGGAACGAGACTTTACCTACATTGATGATGTGGTGCAGGGAATGTTGGGGGTGCTAGAGCAAATTCCCACGCCAAACCCAGGACTAACGGATTTCCACCCAGGGGTGAGTGTGGCGCCCTACCGGCTCTACAACATCGGCAACCACCGGCCCGTGAAACTGCTGTATTTCATCGAAGTGCTCGAGCAGGCGTTGGGACGCACGGCAATTAAAAATTTCTTGCCCCTGCAACCGGGGGATGTGCCGGCCACCTACGCCGATATTGCTGATTTGACTGCAGCGGTGGGATTTCTCCCCCATACCCCCATCGAAGAAGGCATTCCCAAATTTGTAGCCTGGTATCGGGATTATTACCGCATTTCCTGATGCGCATTGTCTTTGTTGTCACTCGGGGAGATGCGATTGGCGGCGCACAAATTCATGTGAAAGATTTGGCCATCCATTTGCGAAAAATCGGCCACACCGTAACAGTCATTTCTGGCGCCGGGGAACCCTTCCAGCAATTACTAGCCCAACACGCAATTCCCCATCACGTCCTGCCGGAACTGGTGCGACCACTCCATCCCTGGAAAGATGTCCAAGCCTACTGGATACTCCAGCAATTGCTAGGGAAATTGCAACCGGATGTGGTCTCGATTCACTCCAGTAAAGCGGGGATTCTGGCGCGGTTGGTCTGCTATCAACGCCGGATTCCCTTTGTGTTTACGGTGCATGGGTGGTCGTTCGGGATGCCCAGCCGGTTGGCCTTTTTTTATCGTTGGCTGGAACGACGATTTGCAGCGATCACACCCAAAATCATTTGTGTAGCAGAGGCCATCCGAAAGCAGGGAATCGCTATCGGCATTGCACCAGAAAAGCTGGTCACCATTTACAACGCCATGCCGGATATTCACCCAGAACTGCGGGCGCAACCGGGGCAAGGTCCACCCGTGCGCATTATGACCGTGGGACGCCTGGAACCCCAAAAAGCCCACGCTGATTTACTGCAGGCGGTCGCGCAATTAGCAAACCCCGAGGTGCGGGTGGACATCGTCGGCGATGGTCCCTTGCGCGAGGACTTGCAGCAGTTGGCGTCGGCATTGGGTTTGCAGGAGCAAGTCACGTTTTGGGGCTATCGCCCGGATGTGGCGCGTTTGCTGGCCCAGGCCCATATCTTTGCCCTGATTTCCCACTGGGAAGCGTTTCCGCGTTCAACGCTAGAAGCCATGCGCGCTGGGTTGCCGGTGGTGGTTTCGGATGTCGGGGGCGCTGCCGAGGCCGTCGTTCCAGGAGTCACAGGGTACGTGATTCCGCCGGGTGACCAGGAACAACTTGTGCAGTGTTTGCAGCGGTTGGTTCAAGACCCCATCCATCGCCAGCAATTAGGGAATGCCGGACGCCAGCGCTACGAAGCCCTATTTACGTTTGAGCGACTGTTGCAGGAGACCCTAACGGTGTATGCCCAGGTGACGGGACTTAGCCCATGACCAAGCCGCCATCGATATGGAATACCTGCCCCGTGATGTAGCGCGCCGCTGGATGCAAGCCCAAAAAGGCCACCAGACCCGCCACTTCTTCCGGTTCGCCAAAGCGCCCCAACGGGATTAACTTGAGCCATTCGTCCTTTTTCAATTCCGCTGTCATTTCTGTAGCAATAAAGCCGGGCGCCACCGCATTGACTGTAATCCCCCGGGAGGCGTACTCCTTGGCGACGGTGCGGGTGAGTCCGATGACGCCGGCTTTCGCAGCGCTGTAGTTGACCTGACCAGGGTTGCCCATGACACCGGCAATCGAAGTGATGTTGATAATCCGGCCTGATTTTTGCCGCATCATGACCTTAACCGCCGCTCGGGTGCAGTAGAACACGCCGTGCAGGTTGAGGTTGATGACCGCGTGCCAGTCTTCATCCTTCATGCGCACCAGCAAGCCATCGCGGGTGATGCCGGCATTGTTGACGAGGACATCGACTCGCCCCCACTGCTCTGTAACCCGCTGGAACAAGGTTTCCACCTGGTCGGGCTGAGAAACGTCCGCTTGGACGAGCAACGCCTGGCCCCCACAGCGTTCCACTTCCTGGGCGACTGTTTCCGCCTCTGTGGCCGAGCGATGAAAATTCACCACCACCCGCGCCGGATGAGCGGCAAACGCCAAAGCTGTTGCCCGGCCAATGCCGCGGGATGCACCGGTGATCACCACGACGGGTAAATCCTGCGCCATCCGTACTCCTGAACCTGAGCGTCCTGATTATCCCACAGTTATAGCTAAGCTATCTATACTGGTCATCTTTTAGGTTGCAGGGCGCAGCTTCGGCTTGGGTTTTCCTATCATCGCCCTGACAAACTGAAGCGGTCAGCTATAAAACTTAGTTTTGATTGGGCAAGGAAAGGTTGCTATCCAGCACCAATTCGGCATACAAATCCTGGCGAATTGGCTGTAATTGTTTCAACCCCGTCAGGTTGTGCGGGCTATACCACCATGACGTGGCAATTTTTGTAGATAAGCCGTTGCCCTATGATATCGGTTATGCTTGTCTTGAGTTACAGGGCACAATCCGATGATTGGGTTTCCGATGATCTCTCTGACCGCTAAAGTAGCTTGGTATAGAACCGCAAAGGGAGCATGTTTCATCGTGCTCTAGCTCTATGTGCTCTAGCTCTATCTCTACGATTTCCGATGTGGCGCATTTATATAGCCAAGATTGAGAGATACCTGTCACCCGAGAGATAGCCGCAATTGAAAGTCGCTCTAACAACATTTTATCCACTAATTGCTTCTACTCTCCAAGGAATGTATTAATGTATTTCTTTCAGGCGTAAATGGATACGACCGTACTTCTCAATATTTTAGACTGGCAAAGGGGGCAAGTAATTGTACTCATGGCTTCACCCAAATCCAAGTGTCCCTATTTCAACCATTACAAAAACAAGACGACCGTCTAGGCTTCTCATCCCCTAGGTCGTAGAGCGCAACCCCACCCTTTTGTAGTTCTTGCCCTTCACGTTTTCACTAGAGTCTACCCCTTTGGCTTAAGCCCTATCGAGTAGCCCGCCTCAGACTCCGGGTTGGTCTGCAAACGTTGTGAGCACAATCTGTCGGTGTAATTGTCAGATTTATCAAGGTTTTGTGCTTTGGGGATGGAGAATAGGAGACTCGAACTCCTGACCTCTGCGGTGCGATCGCAGCGCTCTACCAACTGAGCTAATTCCCCAGCATCTTCTATGATAGCTTGTCGGCGGCAAATTCGGCCTTCAAATCCCGCTCCATTAGGGCGGCAACAGCCTGCTGGGGAGTCACCCGCCCTTGGAGCAAGTAGTACACCTGCTGAGCAATCGGCACGGCAATTCCCCGCTGGTCGGCTAGTTGCACTAACACCTGCGTCGTATTCACCCCCTCGACGGTGGTTTGCAGCTCCCGGAGCATATCGGAGAGGGTGCGCCCCTGCGCCAGCCCGTACCCTAACCGGTAGTTGCGACTCAAGGGACTGTTACAGGTGGCCAGCAAATCCCCTAGCCCGGCCAGACCATACAGCGTTTGGGCTTGGGCACCGAGCGCCACCGCCACCCGCACCATTTCCGCTAGCGCCCGCGTGATCAGACCGGCTTTGGCATTTGCCCCCAGACGCAAGCCATCACAGACCCCAGCGGCAATCGCCATGACGTTTTTCAAAGCACCGCCCAGTTCCGTCCCCAAGGGGTCGTCGTTGGTGTATACCCGCAGGCGTTCAGAGGCCAAGACGCGTTGCACCCGTCGCGCCGCCTCCGGTTGATAACTAGCCGCCACGGTCGCTGCTGGTAACCCCTGGGCAATCTCGGCAGCCAGGTTGGGTCCAGAAACGGCCACTACCGCCTGCTGGGGAAAGGCACTTTGCCAACGCTGGGTCGGCGTGGTGTAGCTGTCGGGGAGCAAGCCCTTGGTGGTACTGACAATCACGGTCGCTGGCGCTAAGGGCGGCATGGCCTGCAGGACCGGTAACACTCCCGCTGCGGAGACGGCAATCACTACCAGCGTGGCGGTCTGAACCGATTCGGCAAGCGGTTGAGGGGAACGGCGTGACCAAACCTGCACGGGATAACCGTTCTGGCGAATCAGCTCGGCTAGCAGGGACCCCCACACTCCGGCGCCCACAACCGTTACGCGCTCTGGGTTCATCGCACGAGCTGCTGGAGCAAACGGGTGACCTGGGCTAGACCGTCACGGTCGTTTTGTTGCCGGAACAGTTGGGCGGCCTGTTGCCAGGCTTCGATGGCCTGCTGGCGTTCGCCTAGGGCGCGATGGGCCACCCCTTTCTGGGCATAGGCGGCGGCGAGCTGGGGGTTATAGCGCAAGGCTGTGTCGAAATCGGCCAGAGCTTTGCGATAGGCCTTCATAGCTAGCCACGTGCTCCCCCGCTGGTAATACGCCTGGGCAAACTGCGGTTGCCGCTCAAGCAGGGCGTTGCAGTCGGCGAGCGCCGCTTGGTAATTCCCTTGCAGTCGGTAGGCCTTGATGCGGTTGAGATGGGCATCTGCGAAATCAGGCTTGAGACGCAGGGCTGCACTGAAATCGGCAATCGCTTGGGTATAGTTGCGGCCCCGTGCGTAGGTGATCCCCCGGTTGTTGTAGGCTTCGGCAAAGTTGGGTCTGAGTTGAATGGCCCTGGTGAAATCCTGAAGAGCTTCTGGGTATTTGCCCATATCGCTGTAGACGGACCCCCGATTGTAGTAGAGTTCGGCGTCCTGGGGGGCTAGGTCAATCGCTTGGCTCAGCAGTTGAATGGCCGCTGGGTAATCGCCCGCCTGCGCTTTGGTTACCGCTTCCCGGTTGAGTTCGTCCTGGCGGGTTTGGGTGGGTCGCACCGGCGGCTGGGAAGGTAGTAACTGGAATTGGCAGCCGTTGCTCAAAACTAAGAGCGCCAGACCGAGGCATCGCCCGAGACTTCTGTAAAGCGGCGTCATAAAAAATTACATGGTGTTACAAGTTTACAGAACATTGCGACACGGCTGCGTGGAGGGACAGGTCAGGCTATAGTGGGGCCTGATGTGGGGTGTTGCGGATTCTCCCACCACCTGATTTTATCCGTGATGAGAGGAAAAGGAGATGACCAAAGTCCTGGCTTTCGTCCTGGCACTGGTGCTGTGGTGTGTGTGGGCACCTGCAGCCCAGGCGGATGTCGCCGGCTTGACCCCCTGTCGGGAATCGGCGGCGTTTCAGCAACGATTGCAGAATGAAGTAGCTACACAGGAGGCGCGTTTGGCGTTGTACGCAGCGGGGAGTCCGCAGGCGCAGGCGATTGAGCGGCGGATTGCCCAAACCAAGGCCCGCTTCGAGCGCTACGCTGCCCAAGGCTTGTTGTGTGGGGAGGACGGTCTCCCGCATTTGATTGTCGATGGGCGCTGGTCGCACGCGGCGGAATTCACTCTGCCAGGGTTGCTGTTTCTGTACATGGCTGGGTGGATTGGCTGGGCTGGACGAGCCTATTTGATCGCCATCCGGTCGTCAAAGGAACCCACTGAGAAGGAGGTCGTTCTGGATGTGCCGCTAGCCATCCGCTGTATGTTGTCGGGCTTCAGCTGGCCGGTGATGGCGTTCCGGGAGTTAACCACGGGGCAATTAACCGTGCCGGATGCGGAAATTTCTGTTTCTCCGCGCTAGTGAGGTGGTTACCATGCAGGACTTGCAACGGTATCTTTCGACGGCGCCGGTGCTACTGGCGATTTGGCTGTTCATCACAGCGGGCCTTTTGATTGAAATCAACCGGTTCTATCCCGATGCGTTGGCTTTTCCCTTTTAGTTTGGAGGTGGACCCATGAGTGAGGAATTTGTGCGGCCCTGGCGGGGCGACCCGATGCAAGGGCATTTGGAAACGCCGGTGAGCGCGGGTTTGGGCATGGCGCTTATCAACAATTTGCCGGCCTATCGCCCTGGCCTGGAACCCTCGCGGCGGGGGCTGGAAATCGGTATGGCCCATGGCTACTTTCTGGTCGGTCCATTTTACAAGCTGGGTCCGCTGCGGGATTCGGAGTATGCCCTAGCAGCAGGCGTGATGGCCGCCCTGGGAGTAGTGCTGATTGCGACGGTGTGTCTGTCGCTCTACGGCAGTGTGTCTTTTGATAAACCGACACCGGGGGGGACAACCGACCAACTGCAGACGGCGGAAGGCTGGAGCAGCTTTACTGGCGGGTTTCTCATCGGTGGCGCTGGGGGAGTTGCTTTTGCCGGCGTGCTCCTGTTTTTCTTGCCAGTCTTGCAGGGGATTGGCAACAACCTGTTTAACTAACGCTGGCAGAGCGAGCTGTTTGCGGGGGGCTAACCAAGTAGCTCCCTTTTTTTTCACAGGACCAACAATTCAAAAATGGCCTGGGCGGTGATGCGCCAATCCGCCAGCACGTCTAGCACGGGCAGGGCTTCATCCCCCCGTTTCAGTTCGGGAATGTCGTCGCCGGTGTAGGTCAGCACCGCCTGGCGTTCAGGCAGCACCAGCCACCCCACCTGGGCGCCGCTGGTCATAGCGACACCAATTTTGTTCATCACCTGCAGGGGAGACTGTGCCGGCGATAGGATTTCGATGAGCCAGTCGGGAACACCGGTCACGGTATCGGCAATGGCGCCATCGGGCTGAAAGGGGATGTTGGACCAGCGCAACACCACAATGTCAGGGACGATGGATACGTCTCCAAAATTGCAGCGCAGTTCGGGGAAGGCAAAAGCTAATTTGGAGGGCTGGGCAATCTGGTTAATAGCGGAGGCCAGCCGAACTTGCAAGACGCTGTGGTGAAATTGGGGCATCGGTTTCACAACAACTTGCCCATGGATATATTCACTGGCGGGTTTGGTCTCGGGAAGCGCCAGGAATTCCTGCAGGGACAACCGTTGCGCCGATGCCCGTTCAGCAACCATCACTGGGCCGAATATTGCTTGCCCCTAATTTAACACCAGCACTTTTTGCGCGGTAAGGCGTTGCAGAGTGTAGAAAACGAGCAAGTCTAACGTGACCTTGCGCTCGTCAATCATGAAGGATTCAATGGTGCTAGGGGGTGCGCCGTAACTGCTGTAGGTGAAGGTCTTTAACCCCTGCAACGTTCCTTGGGTAAACGTGATGGTGAACTCGTGTTGCCCGTCCGCCCATCGCCCCCGCACTTGGTTTTGCTCGGGCACCCATTGCAATTCCACGTCGGTGATCCCCCTGGCGGCCATTGCTGCCTGAAGCGCTGGTAGAAAATGCTCCTGTACAAACGCGGGCAAGGGTTTCGCTTCAATGGGAGGGGCTTTGGGGGCGGCCTTTTCCTTGGCGGCGGGCTGGCCTTCCGTCGGTGGCGGCTCGGCGTTGGTCATGACTTAGCCCCCTGCAATCGCCGGTACAATGCTCACTTCATCTCCGTCCCGCAAGGGAGTCTCCCGTCCCTGGAGAAACCGGATGTCTTCGCTATTGACAAAAATATTCACGAACCGGCGAATCTGGCCTGACTCATCGCACAGGCGGTTTTTAATCCCCGGCCACTGCCGCTCCAGCGACTCTACCAGTTCCGCCACCGAGGTCGCTTCACACTCAACCACCTCTCGGTCTTGGGTGAGTTTCTGCAAGGGCGTGGGAATCAACACCCGTACTGCCATAGGCGCTGCTCCTATTCAATCCCCATGTCGTACTATGGTATCGCCCGCGCTAGACCTTGGCAACCACCTTTTCCGGTAGGGTTGGGCTGGGCATCCGCAAACTATCGGCCACGCTTTTGAGGGAAGCCGCCACCGGCACCGCAATGAACACCCCCAGCAGTCCCGCCAGTTTCGCCCCCAGCAACAACGACAAGATAATCCACACTGGATTGAGGCCCACCACGTCCCCCAGAATCCGCGGCGCAATCAAATGCTCGTTCAACTGGGCCAACAGCAGGGCCGTCGCCAAGACTTTCAGTCCCAACCAGGCATTCTGCAGCGACAGCAAGAAACTAATCACGACGATAGAAACCGCACCGCCAAAGGGCACCAGGCTGGCTAGACCAATAATCAACCCGAACAGCAACGCCAGCGGCACCTGCAGCACCACAAACGCCAGGGTCATCAAACTGCCCAGCACCACGCCAATGGTGGCTTGGCCTAGGAAATAGTTGTAGAAATTGCGGTGTAAAGACTCCCGCACCAGGGACCCCAGCCGCTCCGGCAGCCAGGAAAACAACCCCGTCCACAACCGCTCCCCGTATAAGACCAGATACAAAGTCAGCACCAACGTCAGGATCACATCCACCGCCCAACTGACCGTATCCACTGCCAAGCCCAGCACTCGGGCCGTCACCGTTTTGAGCTGCCGGGAAATGCTGGTGGTCAACTGGTCGGCCAGACCGCTCAAGTCCAAATTCAACTGGTGCGCCTGCGCCCACTGTTCTAAGCTCTCGAGCTGGGCAGTTCCCGAGGCCAACCAATTCGGCAAGCGCACGACCAGTTCATTCACCTGCTTGATCACCACCGGCACCAGGGTAATCCCCGCCACCGTCAGACCACTGACCGCCGCCAGCAAGACGACCAGCACCGCCCAGGAGCGTCGCATCCCCCACGACTGCAACAACTCGATGGGGTAGTTCAGCAAAAAGGACAACACCGTGGCAATCACCAGGATATTCACTAGAGGTTGCAGGTAATTGACCGCCGTCAACAGTAGCCAGCCGTTGAGCACCACCAGCGGCAAGGCCAGTCCCCAGGTCAACCAGGGCGGTAATGAGCCAGCTATGCGCATTGGGGCCACTCCTGTGCCTGCAAACGCTCCAGCGTGCGGTCAATCAGGGCCAAGCCTTCGTCCAAGGTCTCAAAGCGACTCGCCGCTTCCCGAAATTGAGCGGCACCGGGAAACTCCCGTGCATACCAGGCCAAGTGCTTGCGCGCCTGCCGTAACCCGGTTTCCCCCTTGTACTCCCACAGAGCCAACAAATGCTCACGGGCGCAGGTCAGGCGTTGCACAGGGGTAGGAGGGGGCAAGACTTCACCGGTGCGGAAAAAGTGGTCAATTTCCCCCACCAAAAACGGATACCCGAGCGTCCCCCGCGAACACATGACGCCATCCGCGCCAGTCATTTCTAGGCACGCCACCGCCGCTGCAATCGAAAAAATATCGCCATTGGCAATCACGGGAATCTGGACCACTTGCTTGACGCGGCCAATCCACTCCCAGCGGGCAGGACCGTTGTACCCCTGGGCGCGTGTCCGGGCATGGACAGTGATCAATTGCGCTCCCGCCTGCTCCATCCGCTGGGCAAATTCCACGATGTTAATTTCCTGGTCGTTCCAACCAATGCGGGTTTTGACCGTCACTGGCACGGGGGCGACCGCCTGCACCACCGAGCGCACAATCGCTTCCGCCAGTTCTGGTTGCCGCAACAGGGAGGAACCGCCGCCATTTTTGGTGATTTTATTCACCGGGCAGCCCATGTTGATATCCACAACGTCCGCGCCTTCCGCCACGGCCCGCTCAGCAGCAGCAGCTAAAAAATCAGGGCGACAGTCGAAGAGCTGAATCCCCACCGGGTGCTCGCCGGGGTCGAGTTCCATGATCCGGGGCAATTGCCGCATGTAGTGCAACCCCGTGGCGCTGACCATTTCGGTGTACATCAGCGAGTAGGGGGCAAAACGCCGCACCAACCGGCGAAACACCAAATCCGTCACTCCCGCCAAGGGGGATTGGAACACCCGACTATGAACCTGCAACGGTCCAATTTGCAGGGGCGTGCGCATTCGCTCTTGCAGCGCCGGACTCAGAGTTGGCATGGTGGGTGTAAATATTGTGCAGGCGGTGGTGTCTTCCATTATAGGAAGCTAGCGAAAACACAATCGTAGCAGGCACAAATCATCCGGCCAATGCTCGCCGACGCGGGGGATATGGGACAAAAGGGAAGCAGTATCTTTCCCCGTCGCCAGCCATTGCACTAGGGCTTCCCGTCCCCACAACTGACCGCTTGGCGGGAGAGGAATCTCGTAGGCCCCGTCGCTAAACAGGTACAGGCAGCTACCCGGGGTTAGCACCTGCTGGTATTCGCGGTAGTCCACGTCCGGAAACATTCCCACTGCTAAACCCTGGCCTGGCAGCGTCTGGACCTGCCCGTCTTCCCACAGCACTGCCGCCGGGTGACCGGCGCTGGCGTAGGTCAATTGCCGCGTTTGCCGGTCATACACCCCGTACCATGCCGTGAAGTACTTGTCCTTGTGCTGCTCCATCGGAAAAAGACGGTTTAACCGGGCCAGCACCGTCGCCGGCTGATGTAAATCCCCGATGGAACCCGAGCGCAGGAGATTCAACACCGAGACTGATAACAAGGCAGCACCCACCCCATGTCCCGCCACATCCACCACGTAGAACACCAACCGCTGTTCATCCAGGTCGAAGTAGTCAAAGCAATCGCCCCCCAGCTCGGTGGAGGGTTGATAGACCCAATCGGCGGTGACGTCGCCCGTCTGGCGAGGCGCTGGCAGCAGGGAACGTACGTAGGCCGCCGCTTCAGCCAGCTCGTCCTCCAGGCGTTTTTTTTGGTTTTGCAGGTCCTGGTTCAACTGGTAGAGCCGCAGTCCGGCCCGCACCCGCGCCTGCAACTCACTGGCGTCAATGGGTTTGACCAGGAAATCGTCGGCGCCCGTATCCAGCCCCTGCACCCGGTCAGCCACTTGGTCCCGCGAAGTAAGCAGGATGAAAAACGTGGTTGCCAGGGCGGGGGTTTGCCGCACCCGCTGGCAGACCTCCAACCCGTTGAGACCCGGCATCATCCAGTCGCAGATCACCAGAGCCGGTTGCCAACGTTGCACCAGCTCCCACCCCTGCAACCCGTCGGCAGCGACCGTCACTTCATAGCCCTGCTGCTTGAGACTGTGTTGCAGCATCAGGCGCATGGTGGGGTCGTCATCGATGACCAAAACTTTTGCCATAGAATCAAAGATAACGGAATTCCAGGGTGCTCTTGACGCCTGCATCGCCGGATGCGCATTCTTATCCTGCAGCGCTCCGAATGGGTCGGCTGGTGGTTCCCTCCGACATTGGGGCGTTGACCCAGGTGCTAGATTGGTTTGGCCAGTTCAATCAACCACCCTTGACTTACGAAATCTGGTGGTTCTGTCAACTGGTGTTGGACGAAGGTTTCACGAACGCGGTGCGCCACGCCCACCGGGGCCTGCCCGCGACCACGCCCATTACGGTAGAGGTGCAGGTGTTTCCCGAAGCGATTGAGATGCGGATTTGGGACCAGGGGCCGGCGTTTGACCTGCAGGCCAAGCTGGCGGAGGTAGCCCAACTGCCCCTGGATCCCGAACCCGAAGGGGGTATGGGCTTGCTGTTTCTAACCCGCTTTGCCGACGTGGTGGAGTACCAGCGGCACCAGCACCAGAATTGCCTGTTTCTGCGCAAGCAATTCCCGCCCGCGTCTTCCCAGGGTTAGGGTTTGACGGTGGCATCGGCGGGGGCCAGGTCCTTGAGGTCAAAGGTCACAAGCTTGTCCCAGTTGCCCCCCTCAAAAAGCACCGCGGCCTTGCCGTCGCTAAGACGCTGCACTTGCCCCTGGAACCCGTAGTACACATCGCCGGGGTTGATCACCCGCACGGGGGCGCCGGGTAGGATGGCCGTTGGCTTGAGGTCGCTCACAGTTGTCGCACTCCAATCTTGCTCCTTCCACTGTAGGCGGAATTGTCGACGTCGGCAAGCAGGCGGCTCCCAAATCGCGTATGATGGGAAGGAAGCGCTCAACCAGGAAAGGTCATGCGGGTATTGGAGACCCTGATTGCCGATTTCCAGATCATCTTTGAGCGGGACCCAGCGGCCCGCAATCCCCTGGAGGTGCTGTTGTGTTATCCGGGATGGCATGCGGTGTTAATGTACCGGCTAGCCCACGCCCTGTACCGGTTGAAAATTCCCCTCATTCCCCGGCTGATTTCCCATATTGCTCGGTTTTTGACGGGGATCGAAATCCATCCGGGTGCCCAGATCGGCAAGGGCTTTTTCATTGACCACGGCATGGGCGTGGTGATTGGGGAGACCACTGTGATCGGGGATTACTGTTTGCTCTACCAGGGTGTCACGCTGGGGGGGACCGGCAAGGAAAAGGGCAAACGCCACCCCACACTGGGCGACCATGTAATTGTTGGCGCTGGGGCCAAGGTCTTGGGCAATATCACGATTGGGAACCATGTGCGGATTGGGGCTGGGTCAGTAGTGCTTCGCTCGGTGCCGTCCCATTGCACGGTGGTGGGGGTGCCGGGTCGCCTGATTTGTAAAGACGCGACGGTGGAACCCCTGGAGCACGGGCGCTTGCCCGACTCGGAGGCCCAGGCCATTCGGGTGCTGGCGGATCGGATTGAAGAGCTGGAGCGGCAAGTGCAGGCGCTGCGCCAGGGTCAGACGCCCCCTGAACCCCCGATGGTAGCCGCTCAGCACAAGGCGCTGGAGGAATTTCTCGACGGGGCGGGCATTTAGAGAAAATCGGTGCGCCGGGGCGGTGGACCAAACAGGGCCTCCAGGCGTTTGAGAGCGGCTCGCGCTGAAGGAAAGCGTTTTTGCCAGTCTGGTTGCAGGAGACCGCTGAGCAGCTCCCCCAACCGGTCGCTCACCTGCACCTGCCCTTGCCAATCCAGGGCGTTGAGGCCGGGAAGCTGTGGCAATTCTTGAGGAGACCGACCCGTAAGCGCCTCAATGGCAATCACGCCCAGGGCGTAGAGGTCGCTAGTGAGATTGGGCTGTCCCCAGGCCTGCTCGGGCGCCATGTAACCGGGTTTGCCGACCACGACGGTGTGTTCTGATTTCCCCAGCAGGGTGGAGGACGCCACCTTGACAGCCCCAAAGTCAATCAGCACGAGTTTTCGGTCCGATTCCCGCCGCAGGATGTTATCGGGGGTGAGATCCCGGTGGATGACGCGGTGTCGTTGCACAAACTCCAGGATGGATAACAGCTCCCACAGCAGCCAGACCACGTCCATTTCTTCCCAAAGGTGCTGGGGACCCAACTCCTGGCGCAGGGGATGCCCAGCGATGAAGTCCTGGACCAGGTAGAAATCGTCTCCCACCTCGAGGTAGGCCAGCAGCAGAGGAATCTGGTCATGCCGCCCTAGGGTTTCTAGGGTTGCGGCTTCGGTGGCAAACAGGCGCCGGGCGGTCGCTAAGGTGGTGGGGTCGGCGGTGCGCAGCCGCAGACGTTTGATCACGCACAGCGGTTCGCCAGGCCGGTGCTGGTCGCGCCCGAGATAGGTTTCTCCAAACCCGCCGGTTGTCAACAGCCGTTCCACGCGGTAACGTCCCCCGATGAGGCCGTGTTCCTGGGGTTGCTCCGCCGGTCGTCCCACCAGCAGGAGTCCCGCTAGCCCCGCCAAGGGAGACAGGGGTTGCAGCGTAAACACCGCCGGTTGCCAAGCGTCGGACCCCACCCGCAGTCGCAGCCTGACCTGAGGTGCCAGGGTCTGCTGTTGCAACAGCGCCTGGGTTTGACCATCCACAAACGCCTGCCGGTCCTCCGGATGGACAAATTCCAACCAGTCCCGTCCCAATACCTGGGCCAGGCTGTGACCCCACCATTGGGCTAGCGCTGGATTCTGGTAGTAAATCCGGCCTTCGGGGCTAAGAACGGCCACCAAATCCCGCACCAACGGCTCTAGCACCCGCCCCACCTGCAGTTCCGCAGGGACCTGGGCCAGGGGTTGGGGTGGCATTGGGTAGATGGTCAAGGTTTCGTCGCCTGGGCTAGTCAGCGGTGGAGCTAGCGCGTCTGGTAGGGTGGCGGTGCAATGGAACCGGATCACGTCAGGCGGTTCCCGGTCAAAGGCACATCCCAGGCTAATTTCCCCCTCAGCGGGGAGGCGAATTTCCTCGCCCCGGACGTGCAACACCTGGGACGGCTCTCCCCAGCGGACAAAGGTGCCGTTGCGGCTTTCATCCCGCAGGTAGAAATCGGGAGGACGGTACTCGATGCGGGCGTGGTAACGGGACGCAAAGGAGTTGTCCACGATGAGGTCGCTGGTGGGATGTCGCCCTAACAGGGCATGGGGCCGCATCGGACCGAGCCATAGCTCCTGACCGTTGCTCTGTAAGTGCAAATAACCGGCTGGTGCTGTCACGGGGGATTCGCAAGGGGTTTGTTTCCAATTTACCCTGCGGGTCCAACACGCGGCGCAGTTCGGCCAGCGTCGTCATCGATCGCCACAAGGTACTGGCGCAATTCCCGTACGGTGCCCTGGTAGATGAACTGGCGCATGGGGTCTGTCACCTCCAGCAGTTCAATCACGGCAATCCGTTCGAGATAGCCCGTTCCCAGGCACTGGGCGCACCCCTGTCCTCGTCGCCAGTGTTGGGCGTCCATCCGAGACTGGCCAACTCCTCGGGCGCGGGTCGGTAGGGCACGGCACAGTGAGGACATACCCGCCGCACCAACCGCTGTCCGAGACCCCCAGCAGGGCATCGCTGATTAGGCCGGGGTTGGGGCCCAAATCCCGCAGGCGGGGAATAGCCGTCGCCGTGTCAATTGTGTGCATCGTCGTCAGCACCAGATGCCTCGTCAGGGCGGCGCGCACTACCGTCGCGGATTTCCCCCACCATGATGATGTCGGGGTCTTGGCGCAGGATGGCCCGCAGGCCGTTCCTAAAGCTATGGACATTTAGCCACAGGCTGCTAGGTGAACGGCTCTTCCAACAACTTCTCCCGCCGCCTGCAGGAGTGGAGCGTCATCGCTGTAGTCTATAGCTAAAAATGTTTAGCTTGGCATAGAATAGGGCTAATGAGTTCATAGAGGTTTTTCATGTCTAAGCCTTACAGCACAGACCTGCGT
>JANXAM010000021.1 GCA_025062155.1 Gloeomargarita sp. SKYB120
ATGAAACCGTCAGCCCACAAGCAAGGGGAGGCGGCCTTGGACGCTGACCCTGTGCCTGTTGAAGAATGAGCCGGCGAGTTGTAAGTCCCTGGCGGGTTAAGCCGGAAATGGCGAAGCCATAGGGAAACCGAGTCTGAACAGGGCGTTGGTCAGGGCTTACAGACCCGAACCCGGGTGATCTAACCATGAGCAGGATGAAGCTTGGGTGACACCAAGTGGAGGTCCGAACCGACCGATGTTGAAAAATCGGCGGATGACTTGTGGTTAGGGGTGAAATGCCAATCGAACCCGGAGCTAGCTGGTTCTCCCCGAAATGCGTTGAGGCGCAGCGGCTACCGTACCGGTTGGGGGTAGAGCACTGTTTCGGTGCGGGCGGCGAGAGCTGTACCAAATCGAGGCAAACTCCGAATACCAGCCGTTGAGGTAGCTAGTGAGACGGTGGGGGATAAGCTTCATCGTCGAGAGGGAAACAGCCCAGACCACCAGCTAAGGTCCCCAAATCATGGCTAAGTGGCAAAGGAGGTGGGGGTGCTCAGACAACCAGGAGGTTGGCCTAGAAGCAGCCATCCTTAAAAGAGTGCGTAATAGCTCACTGGTCAAGCGCTCCTGCGCCGAAAATGAACGGGACTAAGCCATGTACCGAAGCTGTGGACAGGCGACTGTGGTAGGGGAGCGTTCTGAGCGGGGTGAAGCATCAGCGTAAGCAGGTGTGGACTGCTCAGAAGTGAGAATGCCGGCTTGAGTAGCGAAAACATTGGTGAGAATCCAATGCCCCGGAAACCCAAGGGTTCCGCCGGCAGGTTCGTCCGCGGCGGGTGAGTCAGGGCCTAAGGCGAGGCCGAAAGGCGTAGTCGATGGACAACGGGTTAATATTCCCGTACCGTGTGCGGATTGGGATGGGGGACGAAGGAGGCTAGGCCAGCGGGATGCTGGTTACCCGTGCAAGTGTCCGACGCGAAGAGGGGCGGCGAAAACGCCCTGAGCCGAGGCGCGAGTCCGAGCCGCTACGGCGGCGAAGTGGCTGACGTCAGACTTCCGAGAAAAGCCCAACCCCGTTAAGCACACGCCTGTACCCGAAACCGACACAGGTGGGTTGGTAGAGGATACCAAGGGGCGCGAGCTAACTCTCTCTAAGGAACTCGGCAAAATGGCCCCGTAAGTTCGCAAGAAGGGGTGCCTGCGCAAGCAGGTCGCAGTGAAGAGGCCCAGGCGACTGTTTACCAAAAACACAGGTCTCCGCTAAGTCGTAAGACGACGTATGGGGGCTGACGCCTGCCCAGTGCCGGAAGGTTAAGGAAGCCGGTTAGCGCAAGCGACGCTGGCGACCGAAGCCCCGGTGAACGGCGGCCGTAACTATAACGGTCCTAAGGTAGCGAAATTCCTTGTCGGGTAAGTTCCGACCCGCACGAAAGGCGTAACGATCTGGGCGCTGTCTCGGAGAGAGGCTCGGCGAAATAGACGTGTCTGTGAAGATGCGGACTACCTGTACCTGGACAGAAAGACCCTATGAAGCTTTACTGTAGCCTGGAATTGGGTTTTGGCTTGCTCTGCGTAGGATAGGTGGGAGGCGAAGAAGTGTCCCTTGCGGGGGGCATGGAGCCGACGGTGAAATACCACTCTGAGCAGGCTGAGATTCTAACCTTGACCCGTGAGCCGGGCAGGGGACAGTTTCAGGTGGGCAGTTTGACTGGGGCGGTCGCCTCCTAAAAGGTAACGGAGGCGCGCAAAGGTTCCCTCAGGCTGGTCGGAAATCAGCCGGAGAGTGCAAAGGCAGAAGGGAGCTTGACTGCGAGACCTACAAGTCGAGCAGGGACGAAAGTCGGCCTTAGTGATCCGACGGTGCTGCGTGGAAAGGCCGTCGCTCAACGGATAAAAGTTACTCTAGGGATAACAGGCTGATCTCCCCCAAGAGTCCACATCGACGGGGAGGTTTGGCACCTCGATGTCGGCTCATCGCAACCTGGGGCTGTAGTCGGTCCCAAGGGTTGGGCTGTTCGCCCATTAAAGCGGTACGTGAGCTGGGTTCAGAACGTAGACTCACTGCGTCACTCCACAGTGATGTGGAGCAGCAAACCGACTAAAATCGGTAGAACCTTGTCGAGGTCACCGAACGCCTGGACAAGGCTATACCGAGGGTAAGTAGGATGCCCGTACCATGGCTAGTCCAGAGGTGTGGAGTTACATTGCGGGGTTTTTGGATGGGGATGGGTGTATCAATGTCCAACTGGTGCGCCGTAAGGATTACCGGTTGGGCTACCAGATACGACCCAGTATCACCTTCTTCCAAAAACGGAAGCATCGGGCGTTCCTGGAATGGCTGCAATCGGTGTTAGGGGTGGGCCAGATTCGGGAACGCAAGGATGGGATGAGCGAGTATAGCGTGGTGGAAATTCGCGCAGTGGAGCAGGTGTTGCAGAAACTGCGCCCCTATATTCGCCTTAAGCAACCGCAGTGTGACTTGGTGCTGGAAATCGTGGCGGAGTTGAAGCACTCGGCCCGATTGTCGCCTCAAGACTTTCTGCACTTGGCGCGCAAGGTAGACCGCTTTGAGGAGCTGAATGACTCGAAGCGGCGCTCGATTAAGTCCAGCCAGGTGGAGGAGTTTATGAGAGTACGGCACATCCTAATCCCGTAGAGACTGAGACCTAGGCTTGGTCAACCCCCAAGCGTAAGTCGAGAAGCCCTGCTGGTCAGGGTGTTCAAACGTCGGCTCCTGTGCTCGTTAGTTGGGTGAGAGCCAGGATGAAGATATAGTCCATGCCCGTAGTGATACGGGGGTTCATGCGTGAGACAGTTCGGTCCATATCCGGTACAGGCGTTGGAGCATTGAGGGGAGTCCTCCTTAGTACGAGAGGACCGGGAGGAACGCACCGCTGGTGTACCTGTTATCGTGCCAACGGTAAACGCAGGGTAGCCATGTGCGGAGTGGATAACCGCTGAAAGCATCTAAGTGGGAAGCCCACCCCAAGATGAGTGCTCCTAGGTCACAGGTAGATGACCTGTCAATAGGCATCAGGTGTAAGCGCAGTAATGCGTTCAGCCGAGATGTCCTAACAGACCGCATCACTTGTCCGTTGGTGGGTGACTATCTATCCCTATGCAGTTTTCAGGGTTTGGGTGTTCAGACAGACTCTTTCCTGGTGTCTATGGCGCGGTGGAACCACGCCGATCCATCCCGAACTCGGAGGTGAAACGCCGCAGCGGCGACGATAGTAGGTGGGCAACTGCCTGCGAAAATAGCACGATGCCAGGAAAAGCTTCCCCAAGACCCTCTGGACCCTAGGTTCAGGGGGTTTTGTTTTGGCCGGATGCTTAGGGCAACCTGGGCCTCCTGTCAAGCACTGTTCCAGGCATGATAATGGACATGAGCGCTGAGCAGCTGCGGCAATGCTGACCCCCTTAGAGTTGCAGGAGGCCTACAACGCCGGTAAACGCTCGTTCCCCCAGGTGCAACTGGCGGGGCAACTGTTGGAGGGGATGATCCTTAACGAAGCCTTTCTGGCGCGGGCGAATCTTCAGGGAGCCTACCTATGTTACAGCCAATTGCTTGGGGTGAATCTGGTGCAGGCCAATCTCCGCCATGCGGAACTGGTGCGGGTCAATCTCAAGCAGGCCAATCTGAGTGAAGCGGATTTGCGGGGGGCGAACCTGGTAGAGGCGAACCTGACGCGAGCAAGCTTGTTTCAAGCCCAGTTGGACGGCGCTAACCTAACTGAGGCGAATTTAACTGACAGTAACCTGCGTCAGGCGAGCTTAAACGGTGCAACGCTGCCTGGCAGTAACCTGCGCAAAGCGGACCTGCAAGGAGCATACCTAGCGCGGGTGCAGTTGGCCGGTGCTGATCTGGGAGAAGCCAACCTGGCGGGTGCTGTCCTGTCTCGCGGCGAACTAAACGGGGTGATCTTGACCCAAGCGAATTTGCGGAGCGCTGACTTGACCGGCAGCAACCTCACCCGAGCTGACCTGTACCGGGCCGACTTGACGGGCGCCAACCTAATCCGAGCTGACCTGACCGGAGCGGAATTGGGACGTGTGTGCCTGCGGCAAGCCTGTTTGAGTGCAGCGGTGTTGAACCGGGCTACGCTCCAGGGAGCCGATTTACAGGGGGGTGACGGCTGGACCGACTTGAGTTCGGCGGTGTTGACCGATTGCAATCTATCGGATGCCGACCTGCGGCGGGTGAATTTGACTCGGGCGAATCTAAGCGGCGCCATTCTGACGGGAGCCGACCTGCGGGGTGCCCAACTGTGGGGAGCCAATCTAACCAACGCCGACTTGACGGGCGCCAACCTAGCCGGCACGGACCTGCGTATGACCCTGCTCACGGATGCCAAGCTCCACCGCGCCGACTTGTCCGCGTGCAATCTCCAGGGGGTGGACCTTAGCCGGCGGGAACTGACGCGGGTGAACCTGCACCGAGCCGACCTGCGGGGCGCTAACCTCAGCCGTGCGGTTCTCCACCAGGCGGACTTGATGGAAGCCCTGCTCGAGGGGGCCGATTTTAGTGAAGCTGACCTGCGGGAGGCCCGCTTGACCGCAACGCTGGATGGGGCCAACTTCAAAGGGGCGCGTTTGCCCAATTTGCGGTCGGCGCCGTAGGTTTTCCCAATTACGTTAAGATAACTAGAGCAACCGTTGATGCGTTCAGGTCTATGACGCCAAGTTTGCTTAATTTCTTCTACAGTCTGCTGGCCGGTCTGGTGGTGGTGGTGATTCCCGTGACGGCGGCGCTGCTGTTTGTCAGTCAGAAGGATAAAATCCGGCGGTCGTCCTGAGTCGTCGCCGCTAGAATAGGGTCAAGGTTGGTAACAAGGAGTCGCCTGTGGGTACTGGTTTTCCCGCCCCTGTCTTTTTGGGCATCGTTTTAATCGTGGGTGGCGTATTTTTGTTTTTCCTAGGGCGGCTACGGCCAGCGCTGCGTCGGGATTCGGACATTGTCTATGCCTTGATTGCTCTCATCAGCGGCCTGATCCTCATCATTGATTTCAACCTTTTGAACTTTGGGTTGATTTTCCAGCAGGTGTTGCTGATTGGCGCCTTGATTGCGTTGACCTGGGAAAATTTGGTTCTGCGCGCGAAGAGTCCCCTAGCCCGCTCGCGGGAGATACCGCCACGCCAACCCCGCGAACCCCACCGGGAACCGGCAACCTACCGACGGGAGGCTTATACCGAACCTGTCCGCTCCCGGCAACGACGCCGCGACGTGGTGATTGACTCGGTGGATGAATGGGAAGCGGAATTGCCCCAGTCTCCCCGAGCTTCGATTCAGGAAGAGACTGCGTCTCGCTACCGCCCCAGTGAATCGAGCGCCGAAGAGACAGCGATGGTGACACGGTCACGGCGTCCCCGGCCCCAGTATCCGCCTCGTCGTGCCCGTCCGGACGCCTCTGACCGCGAGTGGGATAATACGGGGAACTTTGATGACGACGACCTCTAGAGATTCAACCGCCTAAGTACCGCCTGTCCATCATCACCCGTCCATCCGGCATCTGGGTACCCACGAGCTTAGCCCCTGTAAGATTCGCCCGGTTGAGGTTGGCGTGGCGAAGGTTGGCTTCAGTCAAATCTGCATGCCACAGGTTAGCGCGGCTCAAATCCGCCCCCACTAAACTCGCCCGTTTCAGGTTTACGCGGCTGAGATTGGCATCGGTAAAGTTAGCCCCGTCAAAGGTGGCCCAGCTCAAATCCGCCCGGTTGAAGGTGCAACCTACAAACGAGCCCACCTTGGCATTAGCCCGCGTGAGGATCGCTCCAGTTAAGTTGGCCTCGTCAAACCGGGCCTGTTCCAAAACCGCCCGGCTCAAGTCGGCATTCGTGAGGTTGGCTCGCACCAGAATAGCCCGTTTTAAGTTGGTGCTGATCGGAACTGACGCACCCACCAAGTTGTTCACTGCCTGACCCCCTAACCGCATACAGCCAAAGTGGGCACCGGTCAAATCCGCTTCCGTCAGGTCGGCCTCGATGAGATTGGCGCCGGAGAAGTTGGCGTTTTGGAGAATAGCCCCCCGCATCTTGATGCGCCGCAGCACCGCCCGGCTCAAATCCGCATCTCGGAGAACAATTTCATCAAGGACGGCATCAATCAGCGACACCTGGATCAACTTGACACCCGTAAAGTCCCGCACTCCCTTTTGGTAGCGCCGCAACAGTTCTTCAGCGTAGGTCTCCAGGGGAATATCCACCTCATCGCTGGTCAGGTGCAACGGGCTAGCGGGGATATACACGCCTTCCTTGATTTCGGCGTGGGGGCCAGGGAGAACAGGGGTTGACCGTTCCGCCGGAAGGGGGGTGGTGTCCAAACCAAACACCTCCATCCAGTCGGGGAACGCCTCCCCCACCCGCAGCGCATAGACCTTCACCGTGCGAATGGTGGGCACCTCCAGCCGCAACAATCCTTGGCGAATCACCTGCAAGCAATGCCGCTGGTCAGGTGTGTCTCGGCTCGTGAGAACGACCTCGAGGCAGCCCTGCCGAAGTTTCGCTTGGGCAGTAATCCCCCGCGATGCCAGGGCTTGGGTCATGAGAACGGCAATGGCCTCTGGGTCTCCCTGGCGCGCCAGTTGTAAGAGATTCGGGACACTCATGGAGTCAATGCTCCGGTGAAACGCCGGCTAGTCGGTGTAGCCCACAGGAATGTTTCACAAAAATGCAACCGCAAAAACCCCTAAAGCCGCCCCCCTTGCTGACATTTTACACAAATTCGACCGCGAGAGAAGCCAGGAACCTCCCTCTAGTCCTAGGCGTCTTGGGCAATGTCCAGATAAATCCGCTATGGTTAACTCTAGTACCCACAGCCCCCGAAGGCTCGGCCCATGCTGATCGGATTACTTCCCTTTGCCAAAACAGTGGCCCAGCGTGTGAAGCGGAAACACCAGCGTTGGTGGCTCGGGGGCGTGGTTGTTCTGGGAACGGCCGGTGGCTTGGGGTGGGGGGCCAATTACTTGGTTCGTGAACAGCTTGCTCCTTTGATTGCCCAGAAATTGACCCGGACTTTGAACCGGCCGGTGCGATTGGGGCAGCTGGAACGCTTCGGTTGGACAGGCGTGCGCTTCGGGGCTTCGGAAATTCCGGCGACGCCCACGGACCCCAACTATCTCAGATTGCAAGCGATTGATGTGCGGTTTCAACCCTGGCAGTGGGTGCAACGACGCCGCTTGGATATACAGGTTCATCTGCGCCAACCAGAAGTGGTGTTACATCAGTCCGCAGACCGTCGCTGGCTGCGCCTGAGTGTCAATGTAGCGACGCAACCCCAGGCCGCTGATGTGCAAATTACGCAGGTAAGTTGGGAAGGCGGACGGGTTACCTTGGTGCCGTGGGCCAGCCGACGGGCGCAAACCTATGAACAGTTCCAGGCCCGTATCCGCTCTGATGCCAATCAATGGGCATTTCAAGGCCAGGCCATAACGCCAGGAGCCGGGCAGGTGCGATTCGCTGGGCACTGGCAGACCCACAACCAGACGTTAACCGCCCAAATCCAGACCCGCGATATACCGGCAACACCGGTGCAGGAGCTAGTCGCCGGGTATGTATCGCTACCAGCGCGGGTGTCCCAGGGACGCATCAGCAGCGACCTGGCAGTTCAGTGGCAACCTGGTCAACGTCCCCACGTCACCGGGCCAGTGCAGTTGCAGGGATGGGTGGTGCATTCGTCCCAATGGCCGACTGTCGCGCCGCAGTTAAATGCCCGCTTGCACCTCACCCCTGAAGCAGTGCGCGTGACCCAAGGACAACTCCAGTGGGCGGGTGTGGCGGCGGCTGTGACCGGGACGGTGCATTTTCAACAGGGCTATGACCTAACGGCCCAGGTACCGCCTGTGGCTTTAGAACGAATGGGTGCGCTGGTGGGCTGGTCAACGCCGGTGCGGGGACAGGTGATCTCTCGTTGGGTCGTGCGGGGCGCCCTTGCCCAACCCTACATCCGGGGACAGTTGACGACGGTTGGGGGACTCCGATTAGCCCAAACTCAGGTGGAGCAGGCGACAGCGGATATGGTCGTCACTCCAGCCGGGCTAGATATTCCCCGGTTTCGGGTGCAACTTCCCGGCGCGCAATTCCAAGGCAGCGGGCGCATGGACCGGCAACAACGCCTAGCGTTCCAGTTCCAAGGACAAGCACAGGCGGAGCAACTCTGGACCGGGAAACCCTTGCCCGTGCGTATCGGTACGGTGACGCTCCAGGGCCGCCTTCAGGGAACGGTGCAACAACCCCAAGTGAACCTGGATTTTCGCGCTGCGCAAGCAACAGTACCACTGCGGGGCCGCATCCAGTGGCAAAAGGAACAACTGCAGTTGCAGGCAGCCGGAGAAGGGTTACACGCCCAGGGGACGCTCGACACCCGCACCGGTCGCGCTGACTTGCACGTGCAGGTCCAACAGTACGACCTGAAGCAGTTACCGTTGGCTTTGCCGCCGGAATTAGCGTTGCGGGGGGAAGTGGATTTTCAGGGGCGGTTGACGGGAACGCTGACGCAACCCCAGGTGCAGGGAGATGTGGTGCTGGCGGGGTTGCGGCTGAACCACTGGCAGTTCGAGCCGTACTTGCGGGGGCAGTTGATTCGGACGCCCACAGGCGAACTGCGGTTTGCTGTCCAGGGCGTTGCCGACCGGATTGCTGTGACTTGGCCGCCGGGCATGATTCCCCAGTCGTTGACCGTGCAGCGGGGGTCGGCGCTCATCCAGGGGCAGGGTCGCGACGGGCGCTTGGCGCTCAATTTCCGGGGGGTGCCGTTGACCCTGTTCAGCAATGGGTTGCTCCAGGGGTCTTTACAGGGTGCGGCGCTCTGGGACCACCGGCAACAGCGGGCCGTTGGCCAACTCCAGGTGGAGCAGGCCCGTTTGGGCAATCTGGTGGCAACGAAATTAGGGGGGCAGTTCCGGTGGCACCAAGGGGAATTGCAACTGACTGACGGCGAATTGCACCAGTACCGCAGCCGGTATCGCTTCAGCGGCCAGGCGCAATTGCGACCCCACTGGCGATGGCAAGCCCAGGTCGAAGCGGTGGATGCGGTGGTGCAAGACTTGGCGCCTGCGCTGTTGACGGGCAAACCAACGGGGGCTGCCGATTTGACGGTGACGCCGGTGGGTCAACCCGGTGGACCGCTCGATGCTCAACTGGCGCTGTTCGAGCAGGTGCAACAGCAGGTACAGCAGTACATCGCTGAGCAGCAGCAGGCGTTGGGGCTGCCGGATGTCCGCGAATTGCAAGGGCGCTGGCGGGGTCAGGCCACACTCACCGGCAATCACCGGGGGGAACTAACGGCGACGTTTGCCATTCAGGGTCGGGATTGGGTCTGGGGACCGTACCGGGCCGAACGCTTGACGGTGCAAGGGCGTTACGAAGGCACCTTACAAAACGGCAAATGGACGCTGGAGCCGTTGCAACTGGTGCAGGGGGACGGCCAGCTTTTGTTTAGCGGCTCGGTGGGTGGAGCGCAGCAACGGGGGCAGCTTATCGTGACGCGCTTGCCGGTGACCTATTTCACCCGTCTATTGCCAATTCCGGGTGACCCAACGGGGTGGATCAGTGGCAGTGCCACGCTGGCGGGTAGTCTAGCCAACCCCCAAGCCAAAGGAGAAATCACGATCCAAGACGGCACCTGGTACGACACGCCGATTGAAACCGCCCGCACCAGTTTCAGCTATGGTCAGGGGCAATTGCGCTTTGGGTCGGAACTGCAACTCCGAGATACGGTAGCCGTGGAACCCGTGCGCGCCAGTGGCACGTTGCCGTGGGTGTGGCCAGGGAGTACCGTCAAACCCAGCAGCGACCAGATGGCCTTAAACGTACAAGTACGGGACAGCGGGTTACGGCTGGTCAACAGTTTGACGCCCTGGGTGCAGTGGCTCGGCGGTGCTGGAGAAGTGCAGATGGACGTGACCGGGACGTGGCGGGAACCCCGTGTCCGCGGGCGGGCGCAATTCCAGGGGGCGCGGGTGGCAGTGAACGGCCTGGCTGAACCCGTGCAGGCTCTGACCGGGGAAATTCGCTTTTTGGGAGACCGGCTAGCGGTCCAGGACCTGCAAGCGCAAGTAAATGGCGGCACGCTGACCCTCAACGGTGTTTTACCGATTAGTCAACCCTTGAGCGCCGATGACCCTGACCACCGTCGCCCCTTAACCCTCGCGTTACTGCCGGCCCGTATCCAGCAAAAAGATGTGTATGAAGGGCAGGCCAGCGCCACGTTGACCCTCACCGGCACGGCGCAAAAACCGGTAGTGGGCGGGGTGATTGACCTGAGCCAGGGACGGTTGTTTATCTCAGACGCAGTCTTAGGGGGAGCAACCAAAGGCCAATCCCGGATGCCCAGTCACATCCCTGCTGAGTTTCGGAACTTGCAAATCCGGCTCGGGCAAAATCTGCAAGTTGTTCGCCAGCCGAATCTGGATGTCGTGGCGCAAGGCACCCTCACCCTGAATGGTCCCGTGACCCAGCCCCAGCCCCAGGGCACGTTGGCGCTGCCGCGGGGGGAAGTGAATTTGTTTCTCACGCGCTTCCGGCTCGACCGCACCCACCACAATCGCGTGGTGTTTGACCCCCGCTACGGCTTTGACCCCGAACTCGACCTGCGCTTGACCTCGACTGTGACCCAAGGGGCGAACCAGTTAGACAACCTCGCGCTCCAGCGACGGGGACGTTTCCCCAACGAAGTGCCGATTGCGGTGGGGGAACGGGTGCAGGGCTTGGAGACAGTGCGGGTACAGGCCAGCATTAATGGCCGGGTGAGCCGGTTGCCCCAGGGGTTGGAACTGACTAGCAGTCCCCGGCGCACTCAGGAGCAAATCATTGCCCTGCTGGGGGGGTTTTCGGGACGGTCTGGCAACGACGCCGCCCCGTTGTTCTTAACAGCGGTGGCTGGGCAAACCTTGCTCAACCAAATTTCCCGCGCCCATGAAACGGATTTCGGCGGTATCTCTTGGCGCTTTTTCCCGACGGTGCTGCCTGTCCCCCCCGACCGCAGTCACAACCTGCAAGAATCGGCCCTAGCACTGGGGGGCGAAGTGCGGTTAGACATTCACCGGTTTTCTGCGTCCTTTTTGCAGATGTTCACCAGTGTGGGCAATGCGGTGAGCGACCCGAACCTGTTCCAGGCAACCTTGGCCTACCGCATCAACGACCAGTTGCGCATCCGGGGGTCCTTGTCGTCCGACCGGGATCACCGCTTGCTTATCGAGTACAGCAAGCAGTTTTAGCTATAGTGGGAACGGACAGCGTTGCTGGGTGAACCATGGCGCTGATTGATATTCACAACGTCCACAAAAGTTATGGTGCCGTGCAGGCGCTGCGGGGGGTCTCCTTCACGGTGCCGGCGGGAGAAATTTTTGGACTGCTGGGGCCCAACGGAGCTGGCAAAACCACCTTGATTCGCTGCTTGTGTACCCTCAGCCGCCCCGACCAGGGGGAAATTTATGTCGCCGGCCTGTCGGTTGCCGAATATCCCCGACAAGTACGGCAAAAACTCGGTTACGTGGCCCAGGAACTGGCGCTGGACAAAGTGTTGACCGGGCGGGAGCTACTGCAACTGCACGCCGATATCTACCATCTACCCCCATCGGTGGCCCGCCAACGCATTGCTGAAGTCACGGAGCTGCTGGGACTCCAGGACTGGCTGGACCGGCGCACGGGGGGCTATTCCGGCGGGATGAAAAAACGCCTGGACTTGGCGATGGCCCTGCTGCATCAACCGGAGGTCCTGGTGCTGGATGAACCGACAGTAGGCCTAGACATCGAAAGCCGTACGGTGGTCTGGGACTTCTTGCGCACAGTTCGCCGCCAGGGAACGACCGTGTTTCTCACTAGCCATTACCTGGAAGAAGTGGACGCCTTAGCGGACCGGGTGGCGATTCTCGACCAGGGGACGTTGATTGCCTGCGATACCCCAGCTGCGCTCAAAGCCGCGCTTGGCGGGGAACGGGTGACGCTTAGAGTGCGGGAATTCACCCCCAGGGACGAAGCCGAACAGGTGCGCGACGCCTTACAACAACTGGATTTTGTCCAGCGGGTGATCATCAATACCGCCCAGGGGAATTCGTTGAATCTGGTGATTCGCCCCATCCCCGACAGCTTGACCATCCTCCAGGACAAGGTGATGGCGCTGGGGTTGCCGGTTTTCAGTATCATGCAGTCTCAACCCAGCCTGGACGATGTGTACCTGGCGGCGACCGGTCGCACGCTTCAGGATGCGGAACTGGCGGCCCTAGGCGCTTAACTGGGATACCAGAACATCCCCTTGATGCCTTCAGGGTCGGCGTGGAACCCCAGCTCTTCGTAAAAAGACACCACGTGGGGGTCGGCAAACAAAGTGATATTGCTGATTTCTTGCTGGCGCAGCTCCCGGATCATTTGCCGCATCAGAGCCTTGCCCAATCCCTTGCCCTGAAATTCCGGGTGAATCACCACATCCCAAATCGTGGCGTTAAAGGCATGGTCAGATGTAGCGCGGGCAAAGCCAATCAGGCGGCGTTGCGGTTGTTTCTCCAGCCACAGGGACCCCACCAGAAAACTGCACGCCAGGGCTTTGCGGACTTTGCGCAGGGGGCGTTTGGCCCAGCCCACCGCATCGCACAAAGCCTCCAAGGCATACACATCAATCTCGCGGGTGGTGCTGAAATAAATCGGCAGTCGCTCACCCTTGGGGGTCGTCCACTCCGTGATCAACACCTCGTGTTCGGCAACCCCCGCCGGCGCTTCGGTGCCAACCGTACCCGCAAACAAACCTTTCCAAAACACCCGCCCGTTCCTCAATCCTTTAGCCAGTATAAACCGTCGGTCCAGCCCGGCCAGTCGGCTAACGTGGTCAAGCCCGCCGGATGCGTGAGATTGTACTGCAATGGCGTAATGCTAATTTTATTACTTTTGACAGTGGCGACATCCGTGGGCCAGTGGTGCATCGGGGTGTCGGCTGGGGGTTCCGGTTCCTCTTCAATGGCGGTGCCGGCCAACCAGTAGTAGGTGCGTCCCCGGGGGTCGGTGCGCTGGTCAAACTGGTCGCAGTAACGGCGCACACCTTGACGAGTAATGCAAATCCCAGCAATCTCCTGGGCGCTGACAGCGGGGATATTCACGTTGAGCAGGAGCGCCACCGGCAAGGGGTGTTGTTCCAGGTGATGGACCAAGGCGCGGGCGAAACGGCTGGCCACCCCAAATTCGGGTTGCGTGTAGCTGGCGAGACTGAACGCAACGCCAGGGATATTTTCGATCACGCCTTCCATGGCCGCCGACACGGTGCCGGAGTAGAGAATGTCGGTGCCCAGATTTTGCCCTTGATTAATGCCAGCCACCACCAGGTCGGGGGGGTGGTCAAGCAGGCAACCCAGGGCCAATTTCACGCAGTCTGCCGGCGTGCCCGTGCAGGCCCAGGCGGTCACAGTGTCATGGAAAAAACCGGTGACGGGTTCCACGCGAATCGGTTTGTGCATGGTCAGGCCGTGCCCGGTGGCGGAACGTTCGCGGTCCGGGGCGACCACCGTGACCTGATGACCCGCCTGCGCTAGGGTATTGGCTAAGGCCCGTAGGCCTGGGGCAAAAATGCCATCATCGTTGCTGACCAATAGACGCATGGCCGGTGGAAATGGGACTGCGGCTCTACTGTATCAAAATTAGCGTCCTGGCCGTGCTCAGCGGTGGGGTCGCGGCAGCGCAACCAGTGCGTCCAGAAGCGAAATTAGCCCGCGCCATTTTGACCGAAGTAAACCAACTGCGCCGGGACCCCCCTGGTTATGCCGACCGTTTGGGTGTTTGGCGTGCCTATTACCGGGGCAAGCGCTGGCAACCGCCGGGTCAACCCGCCCAACGCACCCGTGAAGGTCTCCCGGGATTACTAGCCGCCCAAGCTTGGCTCCAACAAGTGCAACCGTTGCCCGTCCTGCGCCCGGTGACGGCATTGGCAAAGGCGGCAGTGGCGTTAGTCCCCCAGGACATAACGGCGCTCTCCCTTGCCGCACAGTTGCAGCGCTATGGGCAATGGGAAGGTCTGGCCAGCGCCTGTCGCAGCCAAGGATTCACGGACGCCCGCGTGATTGTCGCCCATTGGCTGATAGACGACGGCCAGCCCCAGCGCCCCAACCGCAGCAATCTGCTCAATCCGTTGTTTCGGGTGGCGGGTGTTGCCTGTGCGCCGCGTCCCCGGATGACCTGTGTGTTGACGCTGGCCGGTGGGTATCACGCCAAACCAGCCATGTCAAAATCACCACCGCCCCGAGCATTGTCCCCAGCACCACGGTCACAGGCACCCACACCGGCGGCGTCGTCAAGGTAACAGAGCGGCCTAGAAGTTTAATCCCGACACTGAGCGCCCCCGCCAGAACCAGCACCTTTGCCAGCCAGGCCAGGTCTTGGCGCAGGGGGTTCTCCATGCGTGCGTCAATCGAAATAAAACAGGGTGACAATCTTGCGCTGTTCTTCCGCCTCCCGGCAGGTCATCATCAGGGTGTGGCTGTCGTGAAATGCAAAACACACCAACTGCTGGCAACGGGAAACAATTTCACTATTGCACAAGGTACTGGCTTCGGCCAGCGAGAGATGGTCATTTTCGGGCTTTTCCACCAGGTGAATCACCTGCTTGAGTTGCTCCTGCGATTCGGGCGGCTGTTTGCTCAAGCTCTGGGGCAGGATGACAGTGAGCAAATTGGGGTCGGCGCGCATGGCCCCGCGAATCACCGCCGCATTCACCCCGGTGGCGCCCGATGTCAGGATACGATTGCCCGCCAGCACCAGCGCGTAGGCCAATAACTCAATCAAGTACTGGTGAGTAATGGGCACATGGCGGGAACCGAGCAGCGCAATCCGTTTAGGACCCGTTTGCTGGATAGCGGCAAGTTCAGCGAGAAATTCGTCTATCTTGGGTGGGTCAAACGTCGCAGGCAAGGCCAAGTTCCCGATGGATGCCGTACTCTACTATACCCTAGCTAGGCAATCTGTTGCAGTCGCGCCTGGAGCAACTCCATCTGCTGCTGGAGTTCCGCCAACTGGGCCTGATGGGTTTGCACCACCTCGGGAGCGGCCTTAGCGATAAAATTTGGGTTTGCCAAGCGAGCCGCCAACCCCGTTGCCTGGGCCTGGATTTTCTGCAAATCTCGCTCAATCTTGGCCCGCAGCAGCCCCACATCCACCAGTCCCGCCAACGGCAACAGCACCTGCACCGTGCCGCTGATGCCCACCAGGGTTTGCCGTTGCGACGTGAACTCGCGACCCCAGGTGAGCGGTTGCACCTTGGCCAAGTCGCAGATGTAGGGTTGACTGGCTTCGATAATCGCCTCTTCGTGGGCCGACTGGGTTTGCAGCAGCACCGGCACCTTCACACCCGGTTTGATCTCAGCAATCGCCCGCAGGTGGCGAATGGTGCGAATAATTTGCATCACCAGGGCGAAATCGGCCTCTAGCTGGGGGTCCATGTACGCGGCGTCCGCTTGGGGATAGGGTTGCCGGGCTAAACTCGCGCCTGCTTCTGGTTGCACCAGGCTGTGCCAGATGGCCTCGGTGATATGGGGCATAAAGGGATGTAACAGTTTGGTGATGTCCGCCAGCAGGTGTGCCAAAATCCCCTGGGCCACTGGGCGGGTGGGATGGTGCTCCGCTTGCAGGCGGGGTTTCACCAGCTCGATGTACCAGTCGCAAAAGTCCCCCCAGATGTACTCATACAGGGTCTTGGCCGCCTCCCCTAGCTGAAATTCCTGCAACTGGCGGTTAACCTGGGCCATCGTGTGGTGATGGCGCGAGAGAATCCACCGGTCTCCCAGTTCGGCATCGGCGGCGTTGAGCGGGAGTTGCGCCGGCGTCTGTCCCTCCAGGTACATCAACACAAACCGCGCCGCGTTCCAGATTTTGTTGGCAAAGTTGCGCGCCGCTTCCACCGTGGGGGATTCGTCCGTCTTGCGGTTGTAGTCCAGGCGAATGTCTTGACCCGCCCCCACCACCTCTTTCACCAGGGCAAAGCGCAGGGCGTCTACTCCATACTTGTCAATCAGCAGCAGGGGGTCAATGCCGTTGCCTGCCGATTTGGACATTTTTTTGTTGTTTTCATCCCGCACCAGCCCGTGGATATAGACCGTCTGGAAGGGAATCTTGCCGGTGAAATAGCGCCCCAGCATGGTCATGCGGGCCACCCAGAAAAAGATAATGTCAAAGCCCGTGACCAGCACCGTTGTGGGGTAATAGCGGCGGTAGTCGGGGGTCTCGTCCGGCCAGCCCAAGGTGGAAAACGGCCACAACCCCGACGAAAACCAGGTGTCCAGCACATCCGGGTCTTGCTCTAGGACCACATCAGGGCCAAATTGCTCCCGCGCCAGGCGATAGGCTTCTGCTTCGGTTTCCGCGACAACAAACGGCGTCTCATCGGTTATCACTCCACCCGTCTGTGCCACTACGTACCAAGCGGGAATCCGGTGGCCCCACCACAACTGCCGCGAGATGCACCAGTCGTTGAGTTTCACCAGCCAGTCCCGGTACACCTTGCCCCAGCGCTCGGGCACAAAGCGGGGAGAATGATGTTGGTCAAACTCCTGGAGCGCCAGCTCGGCCAGCGGCCCCATCTTCACAAACCATTGGGTCGAAAGCAGGGGTTCAATTGGCACTTTACCCCGGTCGCTGTAGGGTACCGCGTGGCGGTAGGGTTCGACTTTCACTAAATAGCCCTGCGCCTCTAACGCCGCCACGACGTTTTTGCGCGCCACAAACCGGTCTTGACCGGCAAACGCCCCCGCGTTTTCATTCAGCGTGCCGTCGGGATTCAGGATGTTGATCATCGGCAACTGGTGGCGGCGGCCCATGGCAAAGTCGTTGGGGTCGTGGGCGGGGGTGACTTTGACGCAGCCTGTGCCAAATTCCGGGTCCACGCTGGCGTCGGCGATGATGGGAATCAACCGGTTCACCAGGGGCAAGCGCACCTGTTGGCCAATCAACGCCCGGTAACGGGGGTCGTCTGGATGTACCGCCACCGCCGTATCCCCCAGCATGGTCTCGGGACGGGTAGTGGCCACTTCGACATCGCCAGTGCCTTCCGCCAGCGGGTAACGGATATGCCACAGATGCCCGTCCACCTCTTGCATTTCCACTTCCAAATCCGAGACCGCCGATTGGGTAGCCGGACACCAGTTCACCAGGTATTTCCCGCGATAAATCAAACCCGCCCGGTACAGTTGCACAAACGCATGCAAGACCGCCCGCGATAGGCCCGCATCCATTGTAAACCGCTCCCGCGTCCAGTCCACCGACAACCCCAGGCGACGGATTTGCTCGACAATCATCCGCCCCGACGTTTCTTTCCATTGCCAGGCCCGTTTCAGGTAGGCGTCCCGTCCCAACTGGTGCCGTGTGGTTCCTTCAGCCTGTAATTCTTTATCCAGCAAGGTACTGACGGCGATGCTGGCGTGGTCTGTCCCTGGTAACCACAGGGTGTTGTACCCCCGCATCCGGTGATAACGCACCAGCACGTCAATCAGGGCATGTTCAAAGGCATGACCCATGTGCAGGCTACCGGTGACATTCGGGGGTGGGATGACAATGCAGTAGGGTTCCCCCGGCGCATCCGGGTCAGCCACAAACACCTGGTGCGTTTCCCAATAGGCTTGCCAGTGGGGTTCCGTCGTATGGGGTTGGTACTGGGGGGGTAAACGCTCGGTCATGGTGGGGCAATGGCAATCGGCTGCGTACTGCTTAGTGTATCGTAAGAACCTTCCCGGCTAACGCCACGTCTTTGGGCTTAAATGGGAAGTGAGTTGGGAACGTGGTGAAATGCAACGCACCATCACAGTTTTAGCCTTGCTTTTAGCAGGGGGAACGGGAGCGGTCCTAGCCCAAACCCGCAAACCCAACCCCGACCACATCCCTAAATTGCGCCAAGGAGAATGCCTGCGCTGTGAATTGGCCAGCACCGACTGGCAGGGGGCGCATCTGGCGGGGGTCAAAGCCACTGGCAGCGTGTTCCAACAGGCCAATTTCACGGGGGCGAACTTAAGCGGGGCGGACCTGCGCCAGTGCAATTTGATCCTGAGCAATTTCAGTCAAGCCAACCTCAGCGGGGCACTGCTCGATGAAGCCTTCCTGGTAACGGCCAAGCTGGTACAGGCCGATTTGACAGGGGCGCGCCTGCGCAAGACCGATTTGCGGGATGCGGATTTGAGCGGGGCCAATTTGCACAAAGCCGATTTGCAAGGGGCGCTGCTGGTCAAAGCCCAGTTGTACCAGGCCAATTTATCCGACAGCGACGCCAAATTTGCCGCCCTATCCCTGGCGAATTTGAACGAAGCGAATCTCAGCGGCGCGGATTTACAGGGGGCGAATTTACGAGATGCGAATTTGACGGGGGCCAATCTGAGTCGCGCCAACCTGGCTGGTGCCAATCTCACCGGGGCCAATCTCAGTGGGGCAAATCTATACGGCGCGCAACTGCAAGGAGCTTTGTTAACGAGCGTGACTTGGCGGGGGACGCTGATGCCCGATGGTTCCGTGCGGGGACGTTAGAATGGATGTATAGAGCATCCCCGGTCCAGCCGCATGGAATCGGTTTTGGTCATTAGCGGCGACCCGCAGTTGGTGCAGACCCTAGGGGAGTATCTCACCGAGCTTCAACAGACATGGGCCTGGTTGACGCCGGATCAAGTTTCTCCCTACAGGCATCCCCCAGCGACAGCCGTCTGTGTTGACGTTAAGGACGCAGACGCCCTGGCGTTGGTTCGCAAAGTGGCGCATCTCTGGCCGCAGGTGTCCCGAGTGATCCTGGGGCCGCGGGATACGTGGTTGGCGCTTGCCATGCTGTACCAGGGCGCGTGTGCTTACCTGCCTCGCACTGGTTTCAACCTAGCGCAGGTACAGGCAGCCCTCCGGCGGGGGTCGCAATGTCATTGCCTGAGCCAGGCCAGCCCGTGCACCTGTACAGCGCGTGGATGAATCGCCGCTGGGTTTGATGCAGGGGCTAGAATGGGCTTACGAAACGTCCCTGACCTGGCGGCATGGCATCGGTTTTGGTTATCAGCGCTGACTCCCAGTTGGCGCAGACGTTGGGGGAGTGTCTCACCCAGTTGCAACAGGCCTGGGAGTGGCTGACGCCGGACCAGGTCTCTGCGGATAGGTATCCCGGTGCTATCGCCGCTTGGGTGGACATAGAAGACGGGCGCAAAGTGAACCTGGTGCAGCAAGTCGCCCAGATATGGCCGCAATTATCCCGCTTGATCCTCGGCCCGCGCGATACGGCCTTGGCAGCAGTGATGTTACACCAGGGCGCCTGCGCGTATGTGCCCCGCGACCGTCTCACGCTGGCTCAGGTGCAGGCGGCGCTCCAGCGGGTGGAACAACCCTACGACGAAGTTACCCAAGAACGCCTGCGGCAGTTGCAACGCCTAGGGCAAACCCGTTATCAGGACGCCGCCACCATGATTCAAGCCCACCTGCAAACCGGTTGTTGGATGCTGGCATTACCGGTGGGCCTGTGGACGGAAGGGGAAATGGTTCAGGCGGTGGCGGGAGATTGCCCGATTCCCGTGGGTGCGATTGTCGCCGGAAGCGAGTATTGGCAACGACAGGGCATCCATCTGGCGATTTCTCTCCCTGTCCAAGTGCCGCAGCGGGGGGTGGGTTATCTTCGCTTTGGGTCCCTGGAGCCAGCGCCACCTTTGTCCATTGAGCAACAGAACTTGGCACAGTTGGTCGCCCAATCCCTGGAGCGGGGGTTGACGCAACTAGCCCTAGAGCACCGCCAGCAACAAACCACTCAGGCCCTAGCTGCCAGTGAAGCCCGCAATCGTCGCCTGGTGCAAAACCTACAGGTAGGCGTGTTGGTGCTTGGCCCCCAGTTGGACGTGCGCCTCATCAACCCAATGGCCATGCGCCTGCTGGGATTGAGTGGCCGCGAGTTGCTGGCGTCGAATCGCCTCAACCTCGATTGGAACGCCATCGGCGAAGACGGGGAGTTTTACACCCTGGATACCCACCCCATTGCCCAGGCGCTGTTGCACAAAAAATCAGTAGATAACGCCGTGATGGGGCTGTACCGGGCCGATTCCCAGGAGCGGGTGTGGTTGATGCTCAGCGTGGCGGTGGAACTGGACGCCCAGGGGCAGGTACAGGAATTGGTCTGCACCTTGAGCGACATCACCGCTAACAAGCAAATGGCCGAAGCCAGCCGCTTGAACCAGGAGCGCTACGTGCTGGCCATGAACGGCGCCAACGACGGGCTGTGGGACTGGGATTTGGAGAACAATACCATTTACGTCTCCCCCCGCTGGCATGAGATTTTGGGACTCCCAGCCGAGGCGGCGGTTTGGGACCCAGAGCAGTGGTTTGAACGCATTCACCCTGAGGACTACGACCGGGTGCGGCAAGCTCTCACCGAGCATCTCCAGGGACGACGGGACCACTTTGAGAGCGAGTACCGGATGCGCCACGAATCCGGGCAATACCGTTGGATGCTCAGTCGAGGGTTGGCGATCCGGGACAGCGACGGGCAGGCCTACCGTATGGCCGGTTCCCAAAGCGACATTACCGAGCGCAAGCGGGCGGAAATGGCCTTGCAACAGCAACTCCAGCGCTCGCTGCTGCTGCGCAAAATTACGGAAGAGATTCGCCGCAGTTTGGATGCCCAGCAGATTTTCCAAGCGACGGTGCAGCAAGTGGGGCCGGTGTTTCAGGCCAGCCGCTGCCTGCTATTGACCTACGAGCGGGAACCCCAACCTCGGTTGCCCCTGGTGGCAGAGTACGTAGCACCCGGTGTCTCTCCCTGTGGGATTGTGGCCATTCCTGTACTCGACAATCCCCATGCCCAAGCGGTTTTAGCCACGGACCGGGCCGTCGCTTCCCCCGATGTTACCCAAGACCCCCTGCTACAGCCGCAGCAAGCCCTGTGTCGACAGCTTGGGATCCGCTCCATGCTGGTGGTGCGCACCTCCTACCAGGGGGAAGCCAACGGCGTGATTGGCCTGCACCAGTGCGACCGGACGCGGGTGTGGACGCCCGAGGAAATCAGTTTGTTAGAGGACGTGGCCAACCAGGTGGGGATTGCTCTTGCGCAAGCGCGGTTGCTGGCCCAGGAGCGAGAACAGCGAGCGCAGTTGGCAGAACAAAATCGCATCCTGGAGGAGACTCGTCGCGCCGCGGAAGCCGCCAGCCGGGCCAAGTCGGAATTTTTAGCCAACATCAGCCACGAAATCCGCACCCCCATGAACGGCATTCTGGGGATGACGGAACTGTTGCTGGAAACGCCCCTAACCCGCGAGCAACGGGACTACCTGACCACCATCCAAACCAGCGCCAAGATTCTCCTCAATCAGATCAACGAGCTGCTGGACTTGGGCAAGTTGGAAGCCGGCAAGATGGAGCTGGTGTGCGAAGATTTCAACCTGCGCCAGTGCCTGGAGTCGGTTTTGGACTTACAGGCGCCCTTAGCCCTGGAAAAGGGATTGCATTTAACGCTGCTGTTGCCACCGGATGTGCCGGTACACCTGCGGGGCGATAGTACCCGGTTGCGGCAAATTCTGGTGAATTTGGTGGGTAATGCCATTAAGTTCACAGAAAGGGGGAGCGTGACGATTCAGGTGGACCCGGTTCGGATTGAGGAGGCTACTGCCACGTTACACTTTAGCGTTACGGACACTGGCATCGGCATTCCGGCAGACAAGCTAGACACGTTGTTTGAACGATTTGTCCAGGTGGATGCGTCTCCTGCGCGACGCCAGGGCGGGAGTGGTTTGGGGTTGACCATCTGCAAGCAACTAGTGGAATTAATGGGCGGGCGAATTGGCGTGGATAGCCTTTTAGGAAAGGGTTCCTGCTTCTGGTTTGACCTGACCTTTCCCCGCCAATCCCAACCGCCGCCATCTCCGACCTACCCCTGGCAAGGGCATCGCCTGCTGGTGGTGGACGCCCACAGTCCCAGTCGCCGCAGCCTGTTCTACCTGGGGGTGGGGCTAGGGCTTCAGGTAACCCTGTGCGAGGACGTGACCCAGGCGTTGGCGGCGCTCCAAACCCAATCCTATCAGGGGGTGCTGGTGGCGCAGGTCGATTGGGCCGCTGAACTGGCCCGTGTCTTGCCGCCCGAGGTGGCCCTGGTGCTATTGACCACCTCCAGCCAAAGCAGTCCTAGGTTGTCTCCCCCCCTGGATCAGCGGCTACACGGCTTTTTACCCAAACCGGTGAGCCAAGAGCGCTTGGTCAACCTCCTGCAGGACCTGTGGCAAACGCCATCTCCCAATGTCCATCGTCCCCCTGTTCCATCTGCATTGCCGCCTTTGCGCATCTTGCTAGCCGAAGATAATGCCGTTAACCAGAAGGTGGCCCTGGGGCAGTTGCGCCAGTTGGGGTACCAAGCCGATGTGGCCGTCAATGGGATTGAGGTGCTGCGCCTGCTGGAGCACCAGACTTACGACTTGATCTTGATGGACTGCCAAATGCCGGACATGGATGGGTACGAAACCTCGCGCCGGATTCGCCAGTTGCCGATTCCTCAGCCCGTGATCATAGCCCTGACTGCCCACGCCATGAAGGACGACCGGGACAAGTGCCTGGCGGTGGGGATGGACGACTATCTCAGTAAACCCATTGACCGGGAACAGCTCGGGGAGACCTTGCGCCGCTGGGGAGAGCGTATCATGACAAGAAGAACACTCAACGAATCTCCCGCCATGACAGCTGACGCCCAGCCCTTGCTCAACACAGACCATCTACAAGCCACCTTCGGCGATGACCCGGAATTCATCCAGGAATTGTTGCGGCTGTACGTGCAGGATGTCCGGGCGCGCTTGGCGGCGCTGCAACAAGCGGTTGAGCCGCTGCAGTGGGAACGCATTCGCCACGAGGCCCATCAACTCAAGGGGGCCAGCGCCAATGTGGGAGCAACGACCATCCAAAACCTGGCCCGCACGTTAGAGGAAGTAGCAACAACCCAGCAAGAACCGGCGCGGGCGCAGGAACTCATCCAGACCTTGGGCCAGCAGCTTGCGCAACTGGAGCGGGAAGTCGGGGTGGCCGTATGACCCTGCGGGAGCTACAGGAGCGCTACCAGCGGGGCGAGCGCAATTTCGACGGAACTGACTGGAGCCGGTGGGACTTGAGCCGGATGGTGCTCGAGGGCGTCAGTCTCAGCCGGGCCAATTTGTTTCGCACGGATTTGTTACTTGCTCAGTTGACCGGCGCCAATTTGAGCTATGCCGTTGCTTGCCGGGTCAACCTCAGCGGCGCCAACTTGACCAAGGCGGTGCTGCGGGCCGCCGATTTGTACATGGCCAATTTGAACGGGGCAAAGCTCGACGGCGCTAACCTGAGCAAAGCCTATTTGCGGGGAGCGGATTTGACGCGGGCGGGATTGAGCGGCGCCGATTTGAGCTATGCCAATCTCATCGAGGCTAATTTGTATGGCGCCAATTTAAGCGGGGCGAATTTGCGGGGTGCGTTTTTAATCGTGGCGAATTTGCGGGGCGCGATTCTGACTGGGGCCAACCTAAGGGAAGCGAATTTGAGCGGGGCCAATCTCACCGGCGTGAACCTCCAGGATGCCGACCTCACGGATGCTATCTTGCCGGTGCAGGACAAAGCCGCCCATCGCCAGCGCGCCCAGCGGACCATGCCCCCCCAAACTGGCAGCGGTTTGGTTGAAGAAATTTTTGGTTCCTCGTCTTAGGGGAATGTTCTTCGTTACATTAGACATAAAGTTGGGGTCAACGCCATGTGTATTTGTGTCAATTGCGCCTACGTGGACCAGTGCATCACCTACCACGAGGTGGAACGCCAGCATCAACAACCCCATTTGACGGACACACCTACCTTTGCGCCGGTCTCCCCTACGATTAATGTCAACATTCGCTCCCGGGGCGAGGTGATTGAAATGGAGTGGGACGTGGTGGGCTGCGAGTCATTTGCGCTGGATAAAGGCCGCTGGAGTCGCCTACGACCCGGTGAACCTGTCCCCACATGAGGTTGGCCCTGGGGCTGCACACCGCCGGGAGTGTTATCGGGATAGCCGTTGGCTCGTGGGAAACCCAGACCTGGCAGGAGCGCTATATCACCGGCGGCGATGCCCTGCAGCAGTTCCACATGGAGCTGGCAGTGCTGATGCAGCCCTACGATTGGTCAGCAGTGGACTGGATTGCCGTGACGCGGGGACCAGGTTCTTTCACAACTGTGCGCCTGGGACTGGTGACAGCGCGGACGCTTGCCCAGGAGCTCAACGTTCCCCTGTTTGCTCTTTCGACGCTGGGGGTGGCCAGCTTTCTGACGCTAGAACCGGTGGCTGTCTCTTGGCCGGCAGGTATGGATTTAGTTTATGGGGGCATTTATCACCGGGGCATCGCGCTGCAACCGGACCAGGTGTACAACCGCTCTGATTGGCAACGCCTGCTCCAACAGTGGCCGCCACCCCTGCAGGTGATGGAGGACGTGCATACGCAAGCGCCAGTGCGGGCCTTGCTGACCTGGGCAACGGAGTTGTGGCGGCAGGGACAACGGCCCCATTGGTCCCAAGCCTTGCCTTTCTACGGACGTTCGCCCGTGGAGAAAGCCTGATGCTATTTCAATTCGAGCAGGACTTTGTGGACACCTTGCGCTGCATCCCGATGGTCGTGCGCTACAAGCTGGATGTCTGCGGCGTGAAACTGAAACTCCAACACTGGCACCGGTTCACATACGCCCAGCGGCTCTGGCTTGTCCAGGCACCTTGTGATACAGCCCCAGAGAAGGCTCGTTACCGGGAGCAATTGCGGGCTTGGGTGACGGAGTTAACAGGAGCGCCACCGGCTGACCTGCCTGTTCCCGACCCCTTGCCTTGGGAAAGCGACGGGATTCCGACTGCTATCCTGCGGCAATTGCAAACAGTCGGGCAAGCCCCTTTCGATGAGGAGCAATGGCGTCGTCTGTCGCCCCTGCAACGTTTTGCCTTGCTGAAACTGAGCCAGCCAGGGCACGAAAATCGCAACTTTCTCCCCGCCCTGCGCGAATTCGGTCTGAGCCAGGAAAACTGTATTCACGAACACGATGCGCCCCCGTGACCTTCGGTTATGGTGAGATTCCGGTTCAGGGGACAGTCATTTTTGCCAGAGCATGCGTCTGGAGCAGTTGCAGTCGTTTTTAGCGGTGGTCGAAACTGGGAGTTTTCAAGCCGCCGCCAGCCGGTGTGGCCTGAGTCAACCGACGATTAGTCGCCAGATTCAAGCACTGGAAGCGGATTTGGGGTTGCCGCTGCTGCACCGGACAGGCCCCGTCAAACCCACCGTCGCCGGTCAGGTGTTGCTCCCCCATGCCCAAAAAATCTGGCGGGAATGGCAGACCGTCATGACCGAATTGCAGGCGCTCCAGCGGGGTGAACAGGCGGAGGTGTGTGTGGCGGCCATCCATTCGGTTTGTAGCCATCTGTTGCCCCAGTTACTGCCCCGTTTCCATCAGCAATTTCCTTGCACGCAACTGCGGGTGACGGCGCTGGGGAGCGACCGGGCATTGAAGGTGCTCAAAGATGGGCTGGTGGATGTGGCCATCGTCATGGCGGAGCGTCATCTGCTCAAGGAACCCGAGTGGTGGGTGCAGTCGCTGTACCGGGAACCTGTGCAGATTCTCATGGCCAGTGACCATCCCCTGGCGGCGCGCTCGCACTTGACCTGGGCGGAATTGGCACCATACCCCCACGTGGTGTTCAAGGACGGCTATGGGATGCGGCGCTTGGTGACCCAGGAATTTGCCCGGCGGGGATTGACCTGGCAGGCGGCAATTGAATTGAATACACCAGAAGCCTTTTTGTCGGTGATTCGCCACAGCCGGATGCTGGCCGTCTTGCCCCAATCGGCGCTACAGTCGGCAAAGGATGACCCAGCCTTAGCGGTGCGCCCATTTGCGCCTGGGGAACAGCCTCCCCTGCGGGAAGTGATTGCCATCACCACCCAAGACCGGCAAACGATACCCCCTATTGCCCATCTCATGGCCTTGTTGGCCCAGGCGACGCATGAGCCGTGTGTTTCGTGAATTGCTCAAAAAAATTGGCAGCGGTGAGCACACCCACCAGGACTTGAGCCGGGATGAGGCCTGCTTGGCGCTCAAACTCATGCTCACCCAAGAGGCCACCCCAGCCCAGATTGGAGCGTTTTTGATTGCCCATCGCATCAAGCGCCCTACGCCCGCAGAATTGGCCGGGATGCTGGATGCTTACGATGAATTGGGTCCTAAGCTGGCGCCAATTGACAGTCTTTATCCCGTGGTGGTGCTGAGTCAACCCTACGATGGCCGCGACCGCACCGTTCCCCTGAGTCCCGTGACGGCGCTGGTGCTGAGTAGCGTGGGAATACCGGTATTGCAGCACGGGGGCGAGCGCATGCCCACCAAAGAGGGCACACCCCTGGTGGATGTATGGGACGGCTTGGGGATCAACTGGCGCGTGCTATCGCTTGCGGGAGTGCAGCAGCTGTTGCAGCAAGGGAGGCTGGGGTTTGTGTATGTGCCTAGGCATTTCCCGTTGGCCTATGGGCTGGTGCCCTACCGGGAACAGATTGGCAAGCGTCCGCCCATCGCCACGCTGGAGCTGGTTTGGTGTCCCTACGCCGGAGTGGTGCAGCTGGTGGCCGGTTACGTCCATCCCCCCACCGAAACCATCATGGCGGCGGCATTGCAGATGCGGGGACTGGCGCACTTTGTCACTGTCAAGGGGTTGGAAGGGAGTTGCGACCTGCCCCGCGACCGGACGCCGATTGTGACGGTCTATCACCAGCAAACGCCGGAGCGCCTGCGCCTTAATCCCGCCCACTACGGCCTGTACGGCGGCAACCCCCGCTGGGTGGACCTGGAAAGCGCCATCAAGGCCATGCAGCAGGTACTCCAGGGAGAAGCCAACGAACTGCACGCCAGCGTGGTGTGGAACAGCGGTTTTTACCTGTGGCAGACGGGATACGCCCCCGACCTGGAAAGTGGCCTGACCCACGCGCAGGAACTGCTCCGCAGTGGCCGGGTGTACCACCATCTCCAAAAGCTCCAGCAGTTGGCAGCATCCCTATGTTGACGGTGGAGCAGGCCACAGCTCGTATCTGGGAGCATCTGCCCGATTGGGGGAGCACCACCCTGGCGCTCGATACGGGGGTAACGGGCACACTGGCGAGTCCCGTGGTAACCGACCGCCCCTACCCACCCCTGGACCGGGTAATGATGGACGGCATTGCCCTGGTGTGGTCGCGCTATCAAGGGGGGCAGCGGGTTTTTCCCATTACTGGTACGGCAATCGCAGGACATCCCCCTGTCGTACTTGCAGACCCCCAAGCGTGCATCGAAGTCATGACCGGTGCGCCGTTGCCCCAGGGATGCGACCTGGTGATTCCCTACGAGTACCTGGACATCAACGGGTCAGTGGCTACCATTGTTCGTCCCCAGGACTGGCCGCCCTATGCCCATGTGGACCGGCAAGGGAGTAGCGCGCCCGCCCAGCAGGAAGTGCTCGCGCCGGGACACCGGTTAAAGCCGCCCGACTGGGGCATTCTGGCGTCCCTGGGCTACACGCGCGTCAATGTCCAGCGTTTCCCCCGCACCCTGATCATCAGCACCGGCGATGAGCTGGTCGCCCCTGACGTTTCTCCCCAGCCCTATCAACTGCGCCAGTCCAATCCCTACGCCTTGCGAGCGGCCCTGCGGCAACACGGTTATCCAGATGTGGACGTGCTGGTGCTTCCCGACGATGAAAATAAGCTGCGGGCGGTCTATGAGCAAGCCAGCCAGGACTATGACCAACTCATCTACACCGGCGGCATCTCCCAGGGGAAGCGCGACCTGTTGCCGAAGTTGTGGCGGGAGATGGGTGTGACCTGTTACGTCCAGGGGGTGCGCCAGCGGCCAGGCAAACCCCTGTGGTTTGGGGTGGACCACCAGCGACAAACCGTGGTTTTTGGGTTGCCAGGAAATCCCGTCGCCAGCCTGGTATGTCTCTATCGGTACGTCCTGCAGTTGACGCCCCGCTACGGCAAGCTCACCGAACCTGTAGTGTTTACACCGCCACTGACGTACTTTCTGCCGGTGCGGGTTCATTACAGTCCCCAGGCCGACATTTGGGTGACGCCCCAGCCGGTGAAAAACTCCGGGGATTTTTTGGGCCTGGCTGGTACAGATGGCTTCATCGAGTTGCCCGCTGAGCGGAGTGAATTTGGCGTGGGTGAGTGTTTTCCGTTGTATGGTTGGTAAATGATGGGGCCAATCAACCAACCACTCATTGACCCCCAAGGGCGGGTCATTCGCAAACTGCGGCTATCCCTGACCGACCGGTGCAACTTGCGCTGTCGTTACTGCATGCCCCCTGACGCCGAATTTCTCAGTTCCGACCGCTATTTACAGCCCAATGAGTATCGAGACATCGTTGCTGAGTTGGCTGAACTCGGTATCCAGCAAGTGCGACTAACGGGTGGCGAACCCCTACTGCGCCGGGAATTTCCAGAGATCGTGACAGCGCTGGCAACGATTCCCACAATTGAACTCAGCCTAACGACCAATGGATTGCTTTTAGAACCCCATTTATCGCTGCTGAAAAATGCCGGCATTCACAAGCTCAATATCAGTCTTGACAGCTTGCAAGCTGCAACATTTCATCGCATCACCTACGGCCATGCCCTAGAGCGCGTCCTACAGGCCATTGCGCAAGCAGTGCAACAGGGTTTTCAGGTCAAGCTCAATATGGTGGTGATGCGGGGCTGGAATGACCATGAGCTGGTTGACATGGTGGCCTATGGCAAACAATTGGGTGTGGAAGTGCGGTTTCTAGAACTTATGCGAGTAGGCTATGCGTGTCAGTTACCCCAAAATGCCTTCATCAGCGCCCAGGAAATGCTGGCCCGTTTACAAGAGCACTATCAATTAACGCCCATCCCCAGTCCCCGGGATAGCACCGCTTTTCGGTTTAGAACGTCTTGTGGCGCTACGATTGGGTTTATCGCATCCGAATCGCAACCTTTTTGTGGGCATTGTTCGCGCTGGCGCTTGTCTGCCGATGGGATATTGCGGGCCTGTTTATTTCGGGAAGAAGGGATTGCGTTGCGGGGGATGAACGCACAGCAGCGCCAGCAGGCTTACCAGCAGCTTCTGGGGATGAAACCAGCGGTGCGGGGCCAAACGGTTAGCCATGCCATGTATCAAATAGGGGGGTAAAAATGTTTTCGCATTTACACGCGCGTCAGCAGCCGCAGATGGTGGATGTGAGTGGCAAACCAATCACGGAGCGCCGCGCTGTGGCTCAAGCGATTGTGAAACTGCCAGCCCCCTTTCTGGCCTATGTCCAAAACAGTGACCTTCTATTAGCGAAAGGCCCCGTTTTACAAACAGCCATCATTGCCGGGACAATGGCGGTGAAAAAAACAGCCGACATGATTCCCTTTTGTCATCCCTTGCCCATTGCCAGTTGCCGTTTTGAGACCGACATTTGCACCCAGGCGCAGGGCGTTGAAATTCGTTTGCGCTGTGAAGTGAAAACCACCAGTCAAACCGGTGTAGAAATGGAAAGTTTACACGGGGTAAGCATAGCGGCCTTAACCGTCTATGACATGTGCAAATCGGTGAGCCAGGAAATTGTGATTCAAGAACTTAAATTACTGGCTAAAAGTGGTGGCAAGCAAACCCTGGGACAATATCCCCTGTATGGATTGGTGCTCACCGGCGGCAAGAGTCAACGCATGGGCCAGGACAAAGCACTGCTGAGTTATCACGGCAAGCCCCACGCTCAATATCTCTACGAATTGCTGCAAACCTGTTGTGAGCGGGTCTTTTTATCCGCGCGACCAGGGCAATGGCACGGCACCCCCTTGGCGGAACTTCCCACCCTGACGGATGCCCTGCCAAGCGACGGTCCCATGAGTGGTTTACTGACCGCGTTTCGAACGTATCCCCGGGTGAATTGGCTGGTGGTCGCCTGTGATTTGCCCTATCTAAACCGGGACAATTTGGCGCCCCTGATTGCCCATTACCGCGAAGATGTGGTAGCTACTTGCTATCGCCATCCCCAGGCCCATTTTCCCGAAGCGTTGTGCGCGATTTACACACCCCAGGCCCTAGCGGTTTTTGAGCAGGCGTATCACCAGGGAGAACGTTGTCCGGTGCGTATTCTGTCCCGATCCCCCTGCCACCTGCTTGACCCACCCGATGCTCAAACCACCACCAACATCAATACACCCGAAGAATACGCCCATGTCTGCGCTCAAACCCGTTAAATTGACCTATTTTGCTGTCCTAGCCGAGCAGGCGGGTCTTGCTGAGGAAGTGCGCTGGACAACCGCAACCAATGCCAGCCAACTCTACCAGGAACTCCAAGCAACCTACGGTTTTACCCTGCCCCTTTCGCATGTCAAAGTAGCTATCAATGACGAACTGGTAGCGCTCGAACAACCCCTGCAAGCCCATGACCACGTTGTGTTTATTCCGCCGGTTGCTGGTGGGTAGTGAGACTGCAACAATTCACCCAAATAGCTGAACCATCGGCGTAGTGTTCCTTTTTCCAAATCGGCAAACGGCGCTTGATTTCGTCAATGATGTACATGGCCCCTTGAAATGCTGCGCGCCGGTGCGCCGCCGTTGCTCCTACCCACACCGCTACATCGCCCACCTGCAGGGAACCGTAACGATGACAGGCGACCGCGCCACACAGGGCAAAATTCGCAAGCGCTTCTTGCAAAATCCGTTCCCCTTCTTTGATGGCCAATTCGGGGTAAACCTGGTACGTCAGCGCCGTGACCACCTTCCCGCTGTGGTGATTGCGCACCCACCCAGCAAACGTCACACAAGCTCCAGCCGCCGGATTGACCAGTAACGATGTCAACTGCTCCGGGTCAATGGGCTGCTCCGTCAGACTAAACCAGCAGCGTTGTTCCATGACTTCATCCTAATGCACCGGTCAGGTTATGCAGTTTTGTTATTTGCATGATGCATTTTTTGCATAGCGTATGACAAAAAGTAGCAGTGTTTACAAATCGCCCTATTGATTCTTTTGACAATGGATTGCCAACTTCTGAGCGACGGCGGACCATGAGCAACAAATTTGAAGCCATCAAGCGCGAAAAAGACGGTCTCAAGGTCAAGGAGGAAATTGCAGCATTTGCCCGGATGGGTTGGGAGCAAATTCCGAAAGATGACCTGGAGGTGCGGCTGAAGTGGTTGGGGGTGTTTTTTCGACCGGTGACGCCAGGGCGATTTATGCTGCGGTTGCGCCTGCCCAACGGCATTGCTACCAGTGCACAACTGCGTACCTTGGCCCACATCATTAACCGTTATGGCGATGAAGGAAGCGCCGATATTACAACGCGACAAAACCTGCAATTGCGGGGGATTGTGATTGAAGATTTACCAGCCATTCTCGAGGCGTTAGAAAACTGTGGCTTGACATCCGTGCAATCAGGGATGGATAACATTCGCAATTTGACTGGTTCGCCCACGGCTGGTATCGATGCCAGTGAATTAATTGATACCCGTCCCCTGCTGTATGCCTTACAAGCCCTATTTACCAATCATGGTCAAGGCAATCCGGAATTTACGAATCTCCCCCGTAAATTCAATATCGCCATCGAAGGCACCAGGGATAATTCGGTGCATGCAGAAATTAACGACCTGGCTTTTGTGCCAGCGGAACGGGAAGGGGTTTTGGGATTCAACGTGCTGGTGGGGGGATTTTTCTCGGCCAAGCGCTGTGACGCTGCCATTCCCCTGAACGCCTGGGTGCCGCCGGACGCAGCAGTGATTGAACTCTCGCGCGCGGTGGTGGAAATTTTCCGGGACCACGGGTTACGCGACAACCGCCAAAAAGCTCGCTTGCGCTGGTTGATTGACGCCTGGGGCATTGAGCGGTTTCGGGAAGCGGTGCAGGCCAAACTGTCATTTCCTTTATTAACCGCAGCGCCTACCGACTTGATTGACTGGGACAAGCGGGACCACATTGGCGTTTATCCCCAAAAACAAGCGGGGTTCTATTACGTGGGACTGCACGTGCCGGTGGGTCGCTTGCAAGCGAGTGACTTGTTTGAGCTCGCCCGTTTAGCCGAAGTTTATGGTCAAGGGGAGGTGCGGTTTACGGTGGAGCAAAATGCACTGATTCCCCACATTCCCGAGAGCAAGCTGGCGGCTTTTTTAGAGGAGCCGTTGTTGCAGAAGTTTTCTATCAATCCAGCTCCCCTGCAGCGGGCGGTGGTGTCCTGTACAGGCGCGCAATTTTGCAGCTTCGCCGTTATCGAGACCAAGCAACGGGCGATAGCGCTGGCAAAACTGCTGGATGCTCAACTGGAGTTGCCCCGCCCAGTGCGCATTCACTGGACCGGTTGCCCTAACTCCTGTGGTCAACCGCAGGTGGCGGACATTGGTTTGCTGGGCACCAAGGCCAGAAAGGACGGCCAGATGGTGGATGCCGTGGACTTGTACCTAGGGGGCAAGGTGGGCAAGGACGCGCGCTTGGGCACCTGTGTGCGCAAGGGCATCCCCTGCGATGAGTTGCCAGAGGTGCTCACGGAGTTGCTGGTTACCCAGTTTGGCGCGCGCCCCCGTTCACCGACAGCGATGCCGCCATCACCCCAAATTTTGATGACCCATTCCTAGAAGGAGACTCCCATGATGCACAAACTTTCTCGCCGACAATTTCTCATCACTTCGGGCCTGACAGCCGCCACAACGGTACTGGTGCATGGGTGTGGCAACCCCACGACTTCTGGGGGTAATAACCCGCAACCCGGGCCGGTTGCTTCCACGGAAACGCCAGAAGTGACAACAGCCAAGCTGGGGTTTATTGCCCTGACGGATGCGGCCCCCGTCATCATCGCCAAGGAAAAAGGCTTTTTCGCCAAGTACGGGATGCCGGATGTGCAGGTGGTGAAACAAGCGTCCTGGGGCGTCACCCGCGATAATTTGGTGCTGGGTTCCGAAGGCGGCGGCATTGACGGGGCGCACATTCTGACACCCATGCCCTATCTCATCAGCGCTGGGGTGGTCACCGGCGGTAAAAAAGTCCCTATTTACATCCTGGCGCGGTTGAACCTGAACGGTCAGGGGATTGGCATCGCCAATGCCTACCGGGATTTGCGGGTGGGGATTGACGCCAAACCCCTGAAGGCGGCCTTTGCCAAGAAACGCGCCCAGGGCCAGGAGGTGAAAGTGGCGGTGACCTTTCCAGGCGGCACCCATGATATGTGGATGCGCTACTGGTTAGCGGCTGCTGGTATTGACCCCACCAAAGAAGTTTCGGTGATTGTGGTGCCCCCGCCCCAGATGGTGGCCAATGTCAAGACGGGCACGATGGAGGCGTTTTGCGTGGGCGAACCCTGGCCGTTGCAGGCGGTGAATCAAAAAGTCGCTTACAACGCTGCCACCACGGGGGAATTGTGGAAAAACCACCCCGAAAAAAGCCTGGCGATGCGCGCCGATTGGGTGGATAAGCATCCCAAAGCGGCCAAAGCCCTGTTGATGGCGGTGATGGAGGCCCAACAGTGGTGCGACCAGGACGAAAACAAGGAAGAAATGTGCCGTATCTTGGCGAAGCGCGACTGGCTCAAAGCCCCCTACGAGGACATCATTGACCGTTCCTTGGGCAAGTTTGACCTGGGCAACGGCCGCACGTTTGCAAGTAAAGACCTGATGATGAAATACTGGCGCGATTTTGCGTCCTATCCGTTCCCGAGCCACGAGTTGTGGTTTTTGACGGAAAACATCCGGTGGGGCTATTTCCCTGCGGATACAGATACCAAGGCGCTTATCAAGGCGGTCAACCGGGAAGACCTGTGGCGAGAAGCAGCGAAAGCACTTGGGGTGCCGAACGACCAAATCCCCCCATCCACATCACGCGGGGTGGAAACCTTTTTCGATGGGGTGGCGTTTGACCCCGACAATCCCAAGGGTTATCTCCAGGCGTTGAAAATCAAAGCCATTAAGGAGGCGTAGGACGATGGCGAGTCGGATGCTAGTGCAGCAACGGCGTGCCCCGGTGTGGATGCAACATCCCTTGGTGCGCAAGGTGGGCTTGGGATTCGTGGGCGTGCTGCTTTTTCTCCTGGTCTGGCAACTGCTGGTGCTCCTGGGACTGCTGAAGTTACCGGCGCCCACGCAGGTGTTTGCCGATACGCGCGAACTGATTTTGCACCCTTTCTATCGCGGTACGGGCAACGATGCTGGCATTGGCTGGCAAATCCTGTTTAGCTTGCGGCGGGTGGCGCTGGGGTTTTCGTTCGCGGCCATCGTGGGGGTCGCCATTGGCATGGTGATTGGGGCCAGTCCCCTGCTCTACGACGCTTTTGACCCAATTTTGCAGGTGTTGCGCCCGGTGCCCCCCTTGGCCTGGTTGCCGATTTCCCTGGCGGCGTTCAAGGACAATGAACCGGCGGCGGTGTTCGTGATTTTCATCACGGCGGTCTGGCCCATCATCATCAACACGGTGGTGGGGGTGCAACAAATTCCCAGGGACTACCGCAATGTCGCCCGCGTCTTGCGCTTATCGAAGTGGGATTACTTCTGGCATGTGATGGTGCCGGCAACCGTGCCCTATGTGTTTACGGGGTTGCGGATTGGCATCGGGCTGTCGTGGCTGGCGATTGTGGCGGCGGAAATGTTGATTGGTGGGGTGGGCATCGGCTTTTTCATCTGGGATGCCTGGAATAGCTCGCTGATTAGTGAAATCGTGATTGCCCTGTTCTACGTCGGTCTGGTGGGGCTGGTGCTAGACCGCTGTGTGGCCTATCTGGGCAAGTTCATCACCAAGGGAAGCGAGGTCTAGGGATATGGCCAAGCCGCTGATTGAAATTGACCACGTGGACATGGTGTTTACGTTGCCGGATGGCCAGCGTTACCCCGCGCTCAAGGACATTCACTTGGAAATTCACGAGGGGGAATTCGTGGCACTGCTGGGACACTCCGGTTGCGGCAAATCCACGCTGCTCAATATGGTGGCGGGTTTTCTGCGGCCCACTGCCGGCGGGGTGGTGCTGAGAGGTCGCCAGGTGACGGAACCAGGACCCGACCGGATGGTGGTGTTTCAAAACTACTCGCTGCTGCCCTGGAAAACGGTTTACGACAACGTGGCGCTGGCGGTCCGTGCAGTGTTTCCCCGGTTGAGCAAAGCAGCGCAACACCAGCGCATCCAAACGGCCCTGGAGCAGGTACATCTGTGGGGCGCTCAGCACAAGTACCCGGCCCAACTTTCGGGGGGGATGCAACAACGGGTAGCGATTGCGCGGGCGCTTGCCATCACGCCCCAGGTGCTGTTGCTGGATGAGCCGTTTGGCGCATTGGACGCTCTGACGCGGGGGAGCTTGCAGGAGGAACTGATGGCGGTGTGTCAAACCGTGGGCATGACCTGTTTGATGGTGACCCACGATGTGGACGAAGCGCTGCTGCTGGCGGACCGGGTGGTGCTGTTGACCAATGGCCCCAACGCCCGCATTGGCCAGATACTGAAGGTGCCGTTTCCCCGCCCCCGCAGCCGGCATGAGGTGGTGCATCACCCCAGTTACTACACGTTGCGGCAACAGGTGGTGGACTTTTTGCAGCAACAACGCCGGCGTCGGGCGGTAGCGGTGCGTTCTGCGGCTGGGACGGGAACGCGGAAGGTAGCGGTGGGATTTTTGCCCTTGACGGACTGCGCGCCCCTGGTGGTGGCCCAAGCGGAGGGCATCTTCGCCGAGTACGGTCTGGAGGTAGACCTGTGCCAGGAAAACAGTTGGGCGGATTTGGCCGAGGGGGTGCTGTCGGGACGGTTGCAGGCGGCGCAGATGTTGGCCCCGTTGCCCTTGGCGCTGGCCGTTGGCTGTCAAGACCAACCCCCGCAACCGGCGCTCAAGGTTCCCCTGGTGCTCAGCCGCAATGGCAATGGCATCACGGTCAGTCGCGCGCTGTATGAACAAGGGGTGACGGATGTGGCCGCCTGCAAGGACTACATCGCCCGCACAGGTGAGCGCCTGGTGTTGGGGGTGGTGCATCCGGCGTCCATGCATAACCTATGGTTGCGGTATGCCCTGGCCAGTGCAGGGATGGACCCGGACCAGGATGTGGAACTGGTGGTAGCGCCGCCAGCGCAGATGGTCTATTACCTGGAGGCGGGGCATCTGCATGGGTTTTGCGTGGGGCAACCCTGGAACACCTACGCCGAACGCCGGGGCCTAGGCAAGTGCATCAGCACCAGTCTGGATTGGTGGGCCGGTCACCCGGAAAAAGTCCTGGCTGTCCATCGCGGCTGGGCCAATGCCCACCCCGATTTGGAAGTGGCCCTGGTGAAAGCCCTGATGCGGGCGGGTGAACGTTGCGACATTCCCAAACAACGCCCGGCCATTGCCGAGCTGCTCAGTCGCCCGGAGTACTTGCATCTGGAACCTGACCTGATTCGTCCGGGCTTTGCCGAACCCCTGGCGACCGAATCCCACTATCCCCGGCTGCACCAGTTTGCGGTTGGCCAGGCCAGTAGCCCCTTGCCCGCCGAAGGGGTTTGGATGTTGACCCAGTTGGCCCGCTGGGGATTGACGCCGCTGCCCCAAAACTGGTGGGAGGTGGTGCATACCGTCTATGCACTCGACGTGTTTATCCAAGCGGCGCAAGCGTTGGGCCGTCCCGATACGATTCCGGAGCGGCGGCAATTTGCCCTGGCCGATGGGGTGCTGTTCGATGCCGATAACCCCTTGGCCTACCTGGAGCAGTTCCCCATCCGCCGCGCCATTGACTATCGCACGGTTTGTCTAGTTGAACGGGAGGAATCTCCATGCGTACCCTAGTTGCGCCCACCACGGCAACCCATCTCCGTCTGGAAAACGTCACCAAAGCCTACGGCAAGCACACGGTCTTGACCAACGTTGACCTGGAGATTAAAACCGGGGAGTTTGTCTGTGTAGTGGGCCATTCCGGCTGCGGCAAGACCACCCTGCTCAACCTAGTGGCCGGATTTACCCAGCCCAGTAGCGGGTGTGTGCGTTTGAACGACCGCCCCATTACGCAACCTGGCCCTGACCGCATGGTGGTGTTTCAGAACTATTCCCTGTTGCCCTGGCTGACGGCCTACCAAAACGTTGACCTGGCGGTGAAAGCTGTTTTTCCCCAGCTCTCCCCTGGCCAGCGGCGGCGCATGGTCTATGAGCACCTGGAGCTGGTGGGACTGCAGGACGCAGCGCACAAGTATCCGGCGCAACTGTCCGGGGGCATGAAACAGCGGGTGGCGATTGCGCGGGCGCTAGCCGTCCGTCCCGAAGTGTTGCTGCTGGATGAACCCTTTGGGGCGCTGGATGCCATCACCAAAGAGGAATTGCAAGACCAACTGTTGCACATCTGGCGTCGCCATCAGGCCACCGTGCTGATGATTACCCACGACATTGATGAAGCTTTATACCTGAGCGACCGGCTGGTGCTGATGACCAATGGGCCGGCGGCCACCATCGGCGAAATCCTGGAGATTCCTTTTACCCGTCCCCGCCATCGCCAGCGCCTGCAAAACGACCCCCACTATTACCGCCTGCGCAACCACATCCTGGAATTTCTCTACGAGCGCTTTGCGCACCATGAGTGACGCCGTCACCAAAACCCTGTGTCCCTACTGCGGCGTGGGGTGCGGGTTAGAGGTCGTCGCAGGCGCTAAAGTCCGAGGCGACCGGGCGCATCCATCGTCGCTCGGGATGGTCTGCGTCAAGGGGGCAACGGTGTTGGAGGCGTTGGACAAAGACCGGCTGCTCTATCCCCTGTACCGGGCGTCTCTAGACCAGCCGTTTGCCCGCATCTCCTGGGACGCAGCCCTGGACTTGATCGTCGAGCGCATCCGCCAGGTGCTGCACACCACAGGACCCGACGGTATTTGTCTTTACGGTTCAGGGCAATGGCAAACCGAGGACTACTACGTGGCCCAAAAACTGGTCAAGGGCTGCCTGGGTACCAACAACTTCGACACCAACTCGCGGCTATGCATGTCCAGCGCTGTTGCGGCTTACACGGCTAGTTTTGGGAGCGATGGGCCGCCCTGTTGCTATGCCGATTTGGAACACACAGATTGCGCGTTCTTAATTGGCACCAACACCGCAGAATGCCATCCTATCGTGTTTAATCGCCTGCGCCAGCATCACAAAAAACATTCCCACGTGAAATTGGTCGTGGTGGATCCCCGCCGCACCGCAACCGCTGCCGTTGCCGATTTGCACTTGGCGATTCGTCCAGGAAGTGATATCTACCTGCTGCACGGCATCGCCCACCTGCTCATTGCGTGGGATGTGATAGACCACCGCTTCATTGCCCAGCACACGACGGGGTTTGCGTCGTACCAGCAAATCGTCAAGAAGTATCACCCCCAGCTGGTGGCGGACGCCTGCGGGATTGACCCAGCCGCGCTCGTGCAAGCAGCCCAGTGGTGGGCGGAATCCCAAGCGGTGTTGTCCCTGTGGTCCATGGGCATCAACCAGTCGCGGGAGGGAACCGCCAAGGCCCAGAGTTTAATCAACCTGCATCTTTTAACGGGACAAATTGGCAAACCAGGAGCGGGGCCGTTTTCCCTGACCGGGCAACCCAATGCCATGGGCGGGCGGGAGACGGGGGGACTGGCCCATCTGTTGCCGGGGTATCGGTGGGTGACCAACCCTGACCATCGCCGGGAGGTAGAAACTCACTGGCAATTGCCGCCGGGGTCGATATCCCCCCAGCCTGGTCGCACTGCTTGGCAAATCATCGAAGGACTCGAAACCGGTGCCGTCCAGATGCTCTGGATTGCCGCCACCAATCCTGCTGTGAGCTTACCGCATCTTGAGCGCGTGAAAGCAGCGCTGGCCCGCTCGCCGTTTACGGTTTACCAGGACTGTTATTTCCCCACCGAAACTAGCGCCTATGCCCATTTGCTGTTGCCCTGCGCCCAGTGGGGGGAAAAGACAGGGACCATGACCAACTCCGAACGGCGAGTGACCCTGTGTCAGGCCTTTCGCGCACCGCCAGGAGAGGCCAAAGCCGACTGGGAAATCTTTGCCGAAGTGGGTCGTCGCTTGGGTTTTGCCCAGCAATTTGCCTTTCACACGAGCGCCGAGGTGTTTGCTGAATTTGCCGCGCTCACCCAGGGCCGTCCCTGTGACCTTTCGGGGATGAGTCACGAGCGGTTGGCGCGTTTGGGTCCCCTGCAATGGCCCTGTCCAGCGGGTTGCACCGATGCAGCAGTGCGTCAGGACAAACGCCTTTACACCGACCATCGCTTTTTAACCCCTGATGGCCGCGCCCATTTTGGCCTGGCCGATGCGCTGGGGGTTGCTGAAGTTCCCGATGACGAATACCCCCTGGTGCTGACCACTGGGCGGCTCTACGGGCATTGGCACACCCAAACCCGCACGGGACGCATTCCCAAGATTCAGCAAATGCATCCCCAGCCTTTCGTGGAAATTCACCCCAGCGACGCCGAGCGATGGGGCATTACCGATGGCGCTCTCATCACCGTGACGTCTCGCCGGGGTACCGTGCAGTTACCCGCCAAAGTCACCCCCGACATTGCACCGGGCACCCTGTTTACACCCATGCACTGGGGCGCGCTCTGGCATCCATCCGCTGCAGCCAACGCCTTGACCCATCCTGTTGCCTGTCCCACGTCCCAGCAACCGGAACTCAAAGCCTGCGCCGTGCGGATTGCCGCAGCCACTCCCCCACCAGCAGCCAAAACGCCAGAACGCCCCCCGTCAGACCCAGCACCGGCCACAGGCCCCACACGTGAAGCAAGACAGGAGCCGCCGCTGTGAACAAGCCACCCCCCACAACCGGTTCAAACAGCAGTTGCTTGTAGGCAAAACTTTCCAGCGCGCCTGAACGCAGGTCGGGGTCCACCATGCGCAACAACAAAATCCCTGTCGCTGTCACCCCCATGGATTGCCCCATGTCAACAAGGCCCCTTTCAAACCAGTGGTCTGGGAAAATGCGGGGGGCGTAGTACAAGAAAAGCAGGACATTCCAGAGAATTCCAGCGGCACTCAGCAACAGAAATGGGCCGATATTGGTTCCGATAGCAACCAGGGAAATGGACGCCAGGGCTGCCACAATCAAGGCATCCAACGCCGACCCGGCAATCCGTTGCACCAAAGGCCGGATAATCAAGCAGTCCAAGCCCAGCCATTCCATTCCTATCTGCACCAGCATCCCACCAATGAGGGCCATCGGGAAGAGGGGGACATAGGCCATCACTTTGAAACCGCTGGCGCCCCACGTGCGATTTTCCAGCCCAATGAGTCCCTGGAGCAATAGCCAGCCAATAACAATCGCTAGGCCAACAAACCCTAGGTTCAGCGATAGGGGGTCAATCAGCAGATTGCTCATCAATCTGGCTCGCTTTTGCTTGACCGCTGGTGTCTCGTGGTCAGGGAACAGTTCCACCAGTATCTCTGGGTCCTGCACCTGGGTGGTGAAGTGTTGGATGTAGCCTTGGCGTCGTCCCCAAGCGGCGAGAGCCGTACCCGCGATAATTCCCGACACAATCCCCACGGTTGCTAAAGCCAACGCCAAATCTGGCCCATCGGTAAATCCCAATTTTCGCAACGTTTCCGCCATCCCCGCCGCCGTGCCATGTCCCCCTTCAAAAGTCATTTCAATCAGCGTTGCACACAGCGGGTGCGCGTTGAACACGGGTATCAGTAGCAATCCTGTTAGCAGAATGCCCACCACATACTGGCCCCAGGCGAGGGCTTGACCGAACACCACCTGCGGCGCCGCTTTTCGCCAGATGACTGCCGGTGTGGGAATCGTCTCCCCGAGAAACAGAGCGGCAAACACGATATTGATAAACAGGCCAGGAATTTGCCGCCAGACTTCGCGAATCGCCGGCGCTACCACTCCCAACTGAACCAGAACAAGGGCAAGCACCCCCGCCACGATGGATTCGGGCAAGTAGAGCTTCTGCAACCACTGCAGGCGATGCTTGAGGTAGCGACCCGCCAGCAGCAGCAGGGCAATCCCCACAAACCCGAAGAAGACGTCCCTAAGCGTCAACTCCGCCCCACTCACCGTTCAGAGATATGGCTAAGCCGGACAATGGTCAAAGATCAACACCCGCCCTGTTACCGGTGAATCGTAGCACAATCGCCGCGCGACCCCATGTAACCCATGAGCAATTGCCAAATACATCCAAATCGGCGCTTGACCCGTCAGGATAACGTCCTTGCCTTGGCCGGCTAACTCCTTCGCTCGAGCAATGTAGTCCGGTAACGCTTCTAGCTTTGCGGTGCCTTCGTAGAGAGTCCCCAGGTCAATGACAACCTGGTCAGTCCCAAGTTTTTCTAAGGACGTGCCTTCCAAGAGTGCTTGCAACCACTCAGGAATCTGTTGCGCTCTTTTGCTAATAGTCTTCGCATCGCTGCGGTCTTTTCTCATTCCGCCATGGGCGACATCATTGCGCAATTCCCTAAGTGCGTTCCACACTTTGGCTATTTGGCATGCATAGGGCTTTGTTCGCAGCCAAAGTGGTACATCGGCTTCTTTACTTTTGTCTTTCTTACACCATAGCTCTACGGAAGCTCCTAATGCTTTTTCCATGTTCTCACGTTCGTCAGAGTTCAGCCAATTGCCCTCCTCCTGAACTAGAAACATCCAACTTACAACCCACTCTCGCGCTAGGGTAATTGCCTGTACCACCAAGCCTTTTTGCAAGCAGTAATTGATGAGCGCCAGTTGGCAGCGCAATTGCTGTTTACTTAAGTCCTTCGGTCTTTCATAGGCTAGGGGTTGAATCTCCTGTTGCACTTGTTCAACGATCACAGCAAATGGTTTAGCCCATCGTTGAAACTCTTGTTGGGCATTTTGCAATTCGGGCAACAATTGCTGAGCAATTTCCATAACATCTAATGGTCGCACCAGATAGAGCGCTTGCGTCCATTGGCTCAATCTATTGGCAACCCGTTGCAAGTGGTAAGGGCGTTCATCTCCTTGGGGTTGTTTCCAGAGTTGCCGATGAGTTTGTTCCATACGCTCAGCCAATACTCGCGCATCGCCCCGCTTAAGCAGTGCCTCTGCCCCTCCTAGCCAATCCAACAGATCAAGAATAGATGTCAAGTCAAACACTGGCGCTTGGTCTTGCGGTTCAGGGGGGTCTCGAAACGGTTGCCGCGCCTCATAAGCTCCGTAAAGAATGCGTTCGACACAAACATCCTTTGTCCGTCGTAGGTAGGCCGCCACCGCTAGCGCCAGCATCGGTAACGACCGAAACGCGTGGGTTACATCTAGCAGCAGTTTTTCTTGCAATTGAATACTCTCAGTAATCTGGTCAAAAATAGTCCACAAATCATCTGGGAATTTACCGTCAGGAATGTGGATTAATTCAAGGGTTTTGCCTTGCTGACTCAAGGTCTTTTGAAATGCTTCGTAATTTGGTTTGCCCCTGCCTTCTAACACTTCTTGGGTTGCTGCTAGTAGGATACGTTGCGGCTGGAAAAACTCACAAGCAGCAATAGGAAACAAATGGGTTTGACACTGTTTTTCCTGTGTCCCGTCCCACCAGCAGTAGGTAACAGTTCTGTTACTACCCGTGCCAAGAAAAGTCAGTAAGGTAGTCATGGTTTCCA
>JANXAM010000022.1 GCA_025062155.1 Gloeomargarita sp. SKYB120
CCCGGGAGGCGCATCACGTGCTCCAGGTTGGGCGTTTGCGTCCCGAGGACTTTCCCCCAGCCCTGAAGACTGATTTCAGCCCTCCGGTAGATTACAGCGAAGCCCACTACCAAACCATCCGGCAGCAATTGGAAGAACGTATCCACCAGCGGCGGCGCTTTGCGATTGCCTATCGCCCGCTCCAGGGGGATGAGCGCCTCTGGGACTGCGATTGTTCGGAGCTACGGCTACACAACGGGGTTTTGTACTTGTTTACGTGGGTGCCGACGCCACCGATTTTCCTGCCGCGGCGCTTGCCTTCCCCCAGTGTCGAGGAGAACTTCACCTTGCGGGTGGACCGGATTGTTTACGTGGGTCCAGCATCCGGTACTCCCTGGCAACGGCGCCATTTCCCCACCCTCACCGTGCGCTATCGCCTGAAAGGTGAATTAGCCCGCTACCAACCCCGGCGCGCCTACGAGCAGGTGGTCGTGCAAGACCCAGATGGTCAGTTTGTGGAAATCAAGGCCAGTGTGGATTGCCTGTTTTGGTTTCGCCAACGGTTATTGCAATACGGGGCCAACGCGCAGGTGCTTGAACCGGCCTGGTTAGCCCAAGACTTGCGCCAGGAACTGCAACGGGCTTACCAAAGCTATGGCAATTTGTCGCATTGACCAGGTCGAGGTATCCTTGTTACAGAGATCTTCAAGAGCTGTGTGATGCGTGCAAAAGTTCAGCGCTGGGGCCGTAGTCTAGCCCTCCGAATCCCCAAAACCACAGCTGCTCAGCTCCGGTTAGCGCCCAAGACGCTTGTGGATATGCGGGTGGCAAATGGTTCTTTGGTGGTCACACCCCTAGTCCAATCGGATTGGACCTTGGCGGAGCTACTGGCAGGTGTGACTTCCGAGAATCGGCACGATGAAGTTGATATGGGTTCGCCTGTCGGTAAGGAAGTTTGGTGACAAGCTATGTACCAGACCGAAGAGATATTGTGTGGATTACGTTCAATCCTCAGGCGGGACATGAGCAGGCAGGGCGACGGCCAGCGTTAGTGATATCACCCAAAGCGTACAATGCCAAAGTAGGTTTAGCGTTACTTTGCCCTATTACCAACCAGGTTAAGGGATATCCATTTGAGGTGCAAATTCCAGCCGGGCTAAAGGTATCGGGTGTCGTGCTATCAGATCAAGTCAGAAGTCTGGATTGGCGCGTTCGACAAGCAGTGTTCAGTTGTAAGCTGCCTATCAAACCCTTCAACGAAGTCATTGCCAAACTGCAAACGCTCATTCGCGCTTTGTAACGATTGCCACCCCGGTTGCCACAGGTTCCGGTCGCGCAATTGCTGGGCATTGACCCAAAACCGCACCTGGGGGTCGCACACCGCCACCAGCTCTACAAAGGTAAAACGCCCCTGGCGCTTGCAATTTTTCACCTGAAAATGTCGCCATCCCCACATCGGCTGCTGCGCCGTCCAAGCTGACCCGACCCTCACGCTGGACAAACCGCGTCCCATAAATTCAGCAATCGCTCTAAGTTCAGATGCTGGGCAATCATTTGTTGGACATATTGAATCTTCACGGGTTCTTGCAGCCGCACCCGCTCAAACGCCTGTTCGATAATCTCCACTGCCGTCAGGGTATCCATATCCACCCGCAAAATTGGCACCTCCATTTCTTCGGCGCGGGCGAGCACCATAGGGTCAGGGTCATTAGGACCTGTCAACACCAAACATTGCGTTGATGCCTCTAACGCTGCCATTTGAATATCGGTACGGCCACTGCCGGTCACCACCACCATATTTACTCCCTGGCGGAAATAATCCAGCGCGGCGTTGACGCTCATGGCCCCGATGGACAGATGTTCCACCAGTAAATCTAGTCGTTCTGCACAACATAGCACTTGCGCCTGCAACCGCTCCGCCAGTTCCCCCACCCGTACACTGCGTAACAACCGGCTGCGCGGCAATATCCCTAGCACTGGAATTCCCCGTTGTTCCAGCATCGGCACCAGAATTTCCGGTACGGATGGTTGGTCAGCCGGGACAGCATTCAGCAACACACCGATTAGGCGCGAACCCAGTTGTTCTTGGGCCATCAGCAACTCATCTACCACCATTAACGATTCCACCCGCACCACCAGCAGCACGGCCCCATTGAGCACGTTCACCAGGCTTTTGAACCCTAGCCCAAAGCAATACCCCTCATAGAAATTCGCCGGCGCTTCCACCAGTAGGGCATCTGGGGTGGTCAGGTTTTGATAATCTGCCAACGCCGATGTCAAAGGCTGCACCTGCAACAAGCGCTCCGGTTGTTTGAGCCAATCCTGGAGAAAAACTAGCGTTGGGGCAATGCAGTCAGCCGACAAACGTAAAACCTGCGCGGCTAACTGCCCATCCATATCCAGGGGAACCGGGTCCGTCGTCACTTGACTGTGACCAACCGGTTTGCCATAGCCAATCCGCCAGTGCCGGGCCTGTAGCTGTTGGGCAATACCTAAGATGGCCGTGGACTTGCCACTGTATGCCTGAGTGGAACCGACGAATAGAAAGCGACGAGTCACTACCTCACCTGTGGAACGCCAGTCATCAGACGCTCCCTGACCTGATCATACCAATCTGTTGGGGAATTGACCGCTAGATAGCCGCGCCCCCGCAAAAATCCCGTGTGCGCCCCCGGACAAATATATTGCACAGGTCGAGCGCCGAGCCAGTTTCTGAGCGTCTCCAAACTGCGTTGTTGCCGGGGCCAGTGAAAGGTTTTGCGCGTGCGATACAGTCTCAGTTCGCCCTGAGAATCAGGTAACAAATGCCGCCCAGTAAACAAAACACCCCCTAGCCGCTCTAGATAAATACAACTGCTGCCAGGACTATAACCCGGTGTCCAGATCAGGTTTAGGCCCGGTGCAACTTCAGCCGTTGCAGCAAACGGACGCACCCACACGCCGGGGTAGAGATAGGCTTCGTACTGCTGGGTGTAAACAGGGCACTGAAACCGCTGCTGCCAGCGCTCCACCCGGTCAGCCCCATCCCGTTGCGTGAGCAATAGATACTGAATCCCGCCTTGGGCCTGGCACCAGTCCTGAAACTCTGCCGCTGGACAATCCACCAGGACATTACCCGGTAAGTTCAGCGCTGCCCCCGCCATAAAATAGCTAGTACCACCGAGGGTGTGCCGGTTAGGGGGAAACGCCCAAATACCCTCAAGAATGAGCCTAGGAGAAGCCGATGACATGGGTTGCCTTGGGATTGCTAGCAATGATGACCTTTCTCCTAGTCTGGCATTACGTCCGTCCCGTCAGCCGCACGCCCTGGTGGTTGCTGTGGTTGGTGTTAATGCTGCCGGGGCTGGTGGTGGGATGGTGGGTGTATCTCTACGGCCATCAACGGCCCCTGCCCTCTGTACTGGTCGCTGGCCCGTTTATCCTCAGCGGCTTACTCTATCTACTGCTGATGCAGCAAAACGGTCGCTTGCAATCAATAATTCCTTCCTCACTAACCCCCTCCCTATGGCAGCCAGAGGATTTAGCTGGTCTGCGGCAATGTTTTCCATCAGATGTGTACGCCTTACAACGACTGGAACCGCAGGGGGACATCGTGATTTGCCGGGGTCGCCTGCGTATGGATGCGGCTCAGGCCTACCGGGTGGTGCAGCAACAAGTGGAAGCCCGCTGGGGACAACGGTTCTGGTTGCTGCTGGAATGCCTGTCCAACCATCAACCGGTCTTTATGGTGATACCCCGCCAGCCGGTGCGGCCCTCCACCTCTGTTTGGTTCATTGGCACCGCCAGTTGGGGGTTGGGGATAGTGCTACTGGGAATTATGCCGGCGCCTTGGCCCAAGGTTGAACCAATCCTATACACAGCCGGTATGGTGAGCATTCTGCTGGCGCGAGAAATTGGTCAACGCTGGGTGCTTCGTCGCTACGGGGTGCCGGTGGCGTGGCCCTGGTGCCTACCGTTACTGTTCTGGCCGGGTGTGGTCGGCACCTACAGTCAAATGCAAGCGCTACTCCCCCACCGGCAAGCGGCAGTGGACCGAACGTTGGCAGGGGTAGCTGGGAGCCTGGCAGTGGCGCTACCGTTGCTGGCTTGGGGACTTGCCCATTCCCACTGGGCATCAGGGGGTCTCTCGCCGGAGTATTCTTTACTGCTGTGGGGCATGTGTCGCCTGGTCTGGGGGCGGGAATGGCCGCTGGACATGGGTTTACATCTACACCCACTGGCGGCTGCGGCTCTGACTGGCTTGGGACTGGTGGCCTTGCAACTGGTGCCGGTGGGTCGGTTGGACGGGGGACGCCTGCTCCAAGGGCTACTAGGACGACGCGCGGCTGGGATGGGGGGATGGGTCGCTAAGGGATTGCTACTGCTGGTGGCGTGGCGTCTGCAACCTTGGCTGTGGGGATGGGCTATCTTGTTATGTTTTATCCCAACGCTGCCGCCGCCAGTCTTGAACGACCTGACAGAACCCAATCACTGGCGGGATGGCTTCGCGATTGCGACCTGGGGATTGGCACTCGCCATTATCCTACCGGCGCCGTTTGGGGGGGCCATGCCTGGGTGGTAGTCCCTAGTGCCTGCATCACCTGAGCGGTGGTCACTGGAAAGGGCAAACGGTGGATGTCGCTAGCGGGTTGACAAATCCGTTCGGCAAGGACCCGGAGTTCGTCCGTGGGTAAATCACCCAAACCCAATTCTGCCAGTGTGCAGGGCAACCCAATTTGTTTGTACAACGTTAGTAATTGCCCCCGAGCAATGCCCGCCAACCGATACCCCTGCATTTCCTCTAAACGCAATTGCACCAGGATACCAAAGGCCACCTTTTCCCCGTGCAACCAGCGATGGGTCGCTGGCCAATAGGTCAACCCGTTGTGCACAGCATGAGCCGCCACTGTACGACAGGGAGCGCCACCGAGGCCCCCAACCAAGCCCGCCATTAACACTGTGGCATCCACCACCTGTTCCCACACGTCGCTGCCCGGTGCTGTCAAGGCTGCCGTCGCTTTTTGCAAGAGGATGTCCCGCAGTACCCGCGCCTGCTGAACCGCCATCACCACTGGTGTTTCGGCTGATTGCCCCGCACTGACGGACGCCTCGTACCACTTGGCCAGTGCATCTCCAATGCCGGCGACTAAAGTCCGTTGGGGAGCCGTTTGCACTAGGTCGTAGTCCAGGAGCAACCAAATTGGACACCGGCGCAGCGGTACATCGTACTGGAAAGCTCCCATTTCGGAATAGATGTTGCTGAGGGCTGTCCAGGCCGCACAAGTTGCCCCTGACGTGGGGATGGTCACCACTGGTAAATCACAGTCATGGGCCACCAGTTTTCCCATATCCAAGGCTTTGCCGCCGCCGCAGGCCAACACGCCATCAATTCGCTCAGTCGTTACTCGTTGTCCCAAAGTACGGCGCAGGTTCTCCGTGCATTCCTTAACGGCGACCGCCTGCACCGGATAAATCCCTGCGGCCTGTAACTGGGGTTGCACCAGCGATAGCGCCGTTTGGCCCCCCACTAGTAACCAGCGTTGGCCAAGAGAGCGCAACTGGTGGCCGTATTGACTGAGTAACTGCCGTCCCCGCAACACTCGCCAGGGCGCTACCAGTAATTCCGACATGGACGAACCTACTAGGAACCCGAGTGGTTGGCTGCGACCCGCGCTAGGGCCTGAGTATCCAATTCTATCACCATGGCTGGGTCTTCTCGCTGGCGCAACGACCGCCGGACGTAGCCCAAATACACCGGTTCCGTCACGCCTGGTTCGGGATGCAGCAATGTCCGCGCTCGGATAGTCAGCACGGGTTCTCCTTTTGCCAAGCGCCCGTAGGAAAACAAATCGTTAGCGGCCTGTTGCAGGGTGGCATGCAATTGGGTAGGGGTGATGTCGCGGGGCACTGCAATCACGGCCTGCGTACCGCCATTGTCATACACTGTGGTATAGCGAACGGCATCTGGCAAAACGGTACGGGTCACAGGTGTTAACCCCAGAGCAAAAAGGCCGCCGGTCAACACCAGCATAAACGCGGTGATCCCCACCAGGCGAAAGCGAATCCCCCACTGGGCGATAAACGCCACTGCCGTCACAACACCCATGAACAGGGTCAGTCCCCCTAGCCAGCGAGCTGCCTGGGCAAATTCAGCAGGTGTGGGAATGGTGACGGCCAGCATCCAGCGATTTTCCAGCGCTACTATGAGCTTAACTCAGTAGCGAATCTCCAGACGTACTTGCGCTCGCACCACTTGCTCACCGCCGAGGATGGGGGTACTCAGGCGCTGCTGGGCAAAGGCCACCGGTTCGGGCACCGGTAGAGTGGTACTGAGAATTTGGACATTGATCACCTCTTTAGGCGCCAGCTGCAGGGCTGCTAACACCGTTTGGGCTTGTCGTTGAGCATCTTGGGCGGCTAGTTGCAGGGCTTGAGTGCGTCCCTGTTCGAGGGCTGTATCGCTGGCAATGAATTGCAGCCGAGCAATTTGATTCGCACCTTGGGCAATCAGTTCATCCACCACAGCGCCGGCCTGGGAGATGGGTAGGCGAAATTCGACAGCGCTGCGACCAAGAAACCCCAGGAGTTGCTGACGTTCGCCGTAAAGCGGGCTTAAACTCAAGGCCGTGGTGTTAATTTTTTCAGCCTGGCGTTGCTGGAGCGTCCGCACCAGACGATTCATGCGCTGGGCGATTTCCGTTTGGACTTGGTTAGCGCTGTTGCCGCGAATTTCCACTCCCACTTCCACTTCCGCTAGTTGGGTGGGCAACGTCACCATTCCCTGACCCGTTACTTGCAAAACCCGTTCTTTCATTTCTGCCCAGGCCACCGGTTGCCACAACCCTACCAGCAAAACACTCAATCCCAGCCATCGCTTCATGTCCGTCTCTCCTACACCACCGTTTTTCCAGACCGCCAGCCCTAGCAGGGAGTTCCGTAGAATAGGGACAGCGGGAGCCAACGCCGATGATAAACGCCCAGCAAGTCAAAGAACAAGCGCGGCGATTAGGGTTTCATCGGGTAGGGATTGCCGCGGTTGAACCAGCACCCCAATCGCACCTGGCTGAGTGGTTAGCGGCAGGCTACCACGCCGACATGGACTGGTTAACCGATGCGCGGCGGCAACGGATTGAAAAGGTATTGCCCGGGGTGAAGTCGGTAATTGCCGTGGCGATGAACTACTACTGGCCAGGGGAGCAACCCCAGGTTGGGAAAATCGCTCGCTACGCCTGGGGCCGGGACTATCACCGGGTGGTGGGGCGACGACTGAAAGCGCTGGCGCAATGGCTCAAACAACAAGTCCCCGACTGTGAAACCCGTATTTATGTTGATACGGGGCCGGTGGAAGACAAACTCTGGGCAGAATGGGCCGGTGTAGGCTGGGTAGGGAAAAATGCCAATCTCATCACGCGGCAGTACGGTTCCTGGGTGGTGCTGGGGGAAGTGTTGACCACGTTGGCACTGACACCCGACCCACCTCACACGGAACACTGCGGCACCTGCACCCGCTGTTTAGAGGCTTGCCCAACCGGAGCCATTGTCCGTCCCTTCGTGGTGGATAGCCGTCGTTGTATCGCCTATCACACGATTGAAAACCGGCAACCGGAACTGCCTGCAGAAATCGTCCCCCGTTTAGAAGGGTGGTTGGCAGGTTGTGACATTTGCCAGGAAGTTTGTCCCTGGAACCAGCGTTTTGCCCAACCTACTGATGTAGACGAATTCCAACCCCGCTTACCCCCCTTATCCCTCAAGGCATGGGCGGAAATGGATACCGACACCTGGGACCGCACGTTAAGGGGGTCGGCCCTGCGACGGATTAAACCGGCCATGTGGCGACGGAATGCACGGGCGTTGTTAAGTCGTTGTGCGAGCGCTACGCCGCCTTAAAAGATACTGGAAAACCCCAGAACGGGGCTGCGCCCTGCAACCTCATGACAAGCATCAATGACTTAACGCCAAGGCTTTCTTAACAAAACGACGACCAGTGCTGATAGGCAACATCAGTCTCCTGGCTGGTGGCGTAAGTCCTATCCAGATAAGCCGGTGTCATCACGTCCTCGGGATGCCCCACCGCAATTAACCGCTGGTTGAGCAACATCACCCGGTTCATGTGCTGGAGTAGTTGCCCCCAGTGGTGGGTGCTCACCAAAATCATGGCCCCCTGCCGTTGCCAATGCCGCAGCACGTCGAGAATGACCCGTTCCGCCTGGGCATCAATCCCGGTCAGGGGTTCATCCAGCAGAAATACATCGGCGCCCTGCACTAAAGCCCGCGCTAAAAACACCCGCTGCTGCTGTCCCCCCGATAAGTCGCCAATGCGCCGCCGCCGTAGATGTTCCAACCCCAATTGCCCGAGCGCTTGCTGCACCCGCTCAGAGCACCGCCCGTTGCACCCCAAGCGCACCACCTGTTCCACCGTAATCGGGTAATCCCAGTCCACCTGCGACCGCTGGGGCACATAGGCGACCCGCCGCCGCTGTTGCAATAACGGCTGGGCATCCAACTGCACTCGCCCCCGCCACCGGGGTACCAGCCCCAACAAGGCTTTGAGCAACGTGCTCTTTCCCGCCCCGTTCGGCCCCACAATCCCCACCATCTCCTGCGGCGCTACGGTAAAACTTACATCCCGTAGTACCCACCGCTCTGAATACCCCGCTGCTAAGCCTTCAACCGCCAGCACCAATCAACCCCGCGAAAATGATTCTCATCATCGCAAAAGTGATTATTATTCTATAGCATGGGGGGTTTTGAGAAACGGTGTATGAAGGCGCATGGTTGGCTAGTGGGTTTGGTGGTGATGGCAACAGGGTGCGGTGGTATCCTTTCCCAGACCCGAACGGAACAACTGCCCACACCGGCTCCTGATGCGCCCAAGGTCGTCGCCACGTCATCTGTCATCTGCGACCTGACGCGCCAGATTGCCCAAACGCGGGTGCATTTGACCTGTTTGGTGCCCCCCGGTGTGGATGCCCACACCTATCAGCCAACGCCAGCAAACCGCCAAGCTCTAGAAACGGCCCAGGTTGTGTTCTATAACGGCTACAACTTGGAACCAGCGGTGGAAAAACTCATTGCGGCGTTGCCGGCAAGCGTCACTCGTGTCCCAGTGGGGGAATTGGCGGTGCCTAAACCGTTGATGGGGATACACGCGCATCCCGGTCACGGCCATGACCACGGGCACGACTACCACCATCACGGGGATGAGAAAAAGGCTCAGAAAGTCCCTGACCCCCATGTGTTCCACACTGGCGTCAACGCGGCGAATATGGCCAAGGTCATCGGGGACAAACTGGCCCAAATCTACCCGGCCCAAGCGGCGGCCATCCAGACCAAGGCGGGTCAGGTGGTGGGCGAGCTGCAACAGATTGACCAGTGGATTCGCCAGCAAGTGCAAACCATTCCCCCGCGCCAGCGCAAGTTGGTGACGACGCACGAAGCGTTGGGGTATTTTGCGCAGGCCTATGGTCTGGAACTCATGGGCGCGCTCCAGGGCATCAGCACCCAGGAGCAACCCAGCCCGGCCCGTTTGGCGCAACTTGTCCGCGACATCAAACAGGCCCAAGTCCCCACCATCTTTGCTGAGGTGAGCATCAATCCCAAATTGCTCAACACCGTGGCTCAGGAAGCGGGGGTGAAAATTGCCGCCACACCCCTGTACACCGATGGTTTAGGGCCGCCAGGGAGTCCCGCTGCGACGGTGCAAGGAATGTTGATCACCAATACCTGTACGGTGGTGCAGGGGTTGGGGGGAACCTGTACGCCCTTTAACGCGCGCCAAACCCCGTCAAAATCGTCTTGACCGTTTTGGCCAGGATGAGTCCATCTAACCAGAGCGACAGGTACTTGACGTAATACAGGTCGTACTCCAGCTTTAAGCGGGTTTCTTCCACGCCGGCAGCATAGCCCTGGTTGACTTGCGCCCAGCCCGTAATGCCCGGCTTGACCAGGTGGCGGCACATGTAGTAGGGAATGCGGCGGCTGAATTCTTCGGCAAAGGGAACTTGCTCGGGGCGCGGGCCAATCAAACTCATTTCCCCGGTGAGCACGTGCCAGAGCTGGGGCAATTCATCCAAGCGAAACCGGCGAATCCATTTCCCAACGCGGGTCAGGCGCTGGTCGCCCGGACGAGCAAACTGGGCCTTTCCCGTCCCTGCCCGCATACTCCGAAACTTCACCATGCGAAACGGGCGTCCCCCTTGTCCCATGCGTTCTTGCCAGAACAGCACCGGCCCCGGCGAGTCCCACCACACTGCCAGCGCTACCAACCCGGCCAAGGGCAATAGCACCGGCGACAGCAGCAGGATGAGAGCCGTTTCCGCCAGCCGCTTGATGAGCAAGTAGCCTTGATCCGCAGGTGTTGGCAACAGTTCTTCTCGCCAGTGCGCTAGGGACACGCGCCCGGTGAGGCCTTCCCACACCGTCGCTGCATGATGCACGGGTATCCCTTGCAACCGGCAATTGGCCAAAAACCGCAACCAGTTCGCGGATAAGGGCGCGTGTAGGTCCACCACCACCCCATCTAACCCCACGCCAGAGGTGAGTTCTTCGTTGAGCCAGCACCATTGCACGCCCGGCACTTGACTGAGCGCTAGCGTCAATTCCCCCGGCACCAGTCCCAGGCGCAACGGGCGTCGCCATCCCGCCAACCCTGATTGCCAGAGCAACGTTAGGAGATAGCTCAACCCCACAAACGTGCGGGAGTAGTACCAGCGGGTCATCCCCACCAGCCCCAGCAACCCCAAGAAACACAAGCTCACGCTTACCAGCACGACCCGCGACCGCTGCACCCTGGGGAAATCGCTCACCTGCGTCGCCAACCCTAGCGCCATCCCGTAAGTCGCCGCCACCAGCAGCGCCAGGCGGAAATAGGGCCAGTGCAACCAAAACCGTCCATCGCCCCAGGTGATTTGAGCCGACAGCAGCAGCATTCCTACTAGCCCGACCAGATGGGCCACCCACCGCCAGCCGCTCCACCGGCGTGCCGCTTGTGCTTGCCAGGTTACTGCCGTCATTCCCACGCTGCTCGTACGCTCCCCTAACTATTCAATCGCAAAACGCCCATTGTGCATTCCTGGCTAAACCGCTATCGTAGTAGAAACAAGGCTTTACACAGCCGGTTTTCTGCTAACGAGGAGTGAAAAAATGGTGTCCATCAAAAGTTTTGTTTCTGTATCCTTAGCGACAGCTTGCACAGTTCTTTTGGGAATGGGGGTAGCCCATGCCAGTCCCAAGCTGGAAACCGTGACCGAGGAAGGGGAAGTGTCGCCCAGCTTTATGATGCCGGGGGGTGGGATTCCCATTTCTTTCCCGCCGGAAGCGCCCTACATGTACCCCGCCAATTTGAACTACGAAACCCGCACGTTTATCTTAGGGGTGAACCAAAACACCGCTATCCGCACCAACACGGTTCTGACAGACAGATTTACCATTACGCCGTTTCGGGATTATACGGGGGATGGGGTCCAAAACTTAGATGACCTGCCCGCCCACCAAAAGCAGTACAACCAAGCCTTGGCCGGATGGGTTAGCCGGGTGCAAGCCTGTTTAGCGGACCGGCCCAATATGTTCCGGGTGGTCGGGGAAAATACCAAAGTCCCCATTAAAGTGAATGGTCAAGCGGGCAAAATCTTCCTGAACGCTAACAAAAAACCGGTCTGCCCGAGCTAACAGCAACTGGTAAAACGCTTTGCCCTGTCCCACCTGCGGGCGCCAAGTCGGCGTCTAGATAGCTGGAGAAGGTGATACCTGGGGTTGCGGGGCAGGGTTCTTTTTTCTGCTATAGCCAAGTCATCTATGCTTGTCGTCCAGCGGGTTGCGGGGCAAAGCGCCATTCCTGGTTTTCACTCTGACAAACGAAAGTGGCTTGGCTATAAATCGGCTTTTTATTCAGCCAGCAGCGCTGGGTCTTGGAATAGAGGAGTGCTGAGGTAGCGCTCGCCAAAACTGGGCTGCACCATGACGATCAACTTGCCGGCGTTTTCTGGGCGTTGGGCGACTTTGATGGCTGCTGCGAGAGCCGCGCCGCTGGAAATTCCTGACAGCAAGGCTTCTTCCCGCGCCAGTTTCCGGCCCCAGAAAATGGCTTCTTCATCCGTCACAGTTATCACTTCGTCAATCAAATCCATCTGCAAGACGGCTGGGATAAAACCGGCGCCGATGCCCTGGATTTTGTGGGGTCCAGGTTGCCCGCCTGAGAGCACTGGGCTGGCTGCCGGTTCTACCGCAATCGCTTGGAAACTGGGTTTACGGGGTTTTAGCGCCCGCGCCACGCCGGTGATTGTGCCGCCTGTCCCCACCCCCGCCACTAGTATATCAATCTGACCATCGGTGTCCTGCCAGAGTTCTTCCGCCGTTGTCAGTTGGTGAATTTCCGGGTTGGCGGGGTTCTGGAATTGCTGGAGCATGTAGGCGTTGGGTAGGGTCGCCACCAACTCCTGGGCTTTGCGAATCGCCCCCCCCATCCCTTCTATCCCCGGTGTCAGAACCAATTGCGCCCCGTAGGCCCGTAGCATGGCTCGGCGCTCCAGGCTCATGGTCTCCGGCATGGTCAGGATCAGGTCATAGCCCCGCGCCGCCGCCACCATCGCCAGGGCAATCCCCGTGTTGCCAGAGGTGGGTTCCACCAGCACAGTTTTTCCCGGCGCAATCAACCCGGCCCGTTCCGCCGCTACCACCATGTGTAAGCCAATCCGGTCCTTGACTGAGGCGGCGGGGTTCATGCTCTCCAGTTTCACCACAATATCCGCCACACAGCCATAGGCTCGGGGAATCCGATTTAACCGCACCAGCGGCGTCCGACCAATTAACTCGGTAATGCTATTGGCAATCCGCATAGGCCTGGCTAGATGTAATACATCAAATCGCGCTGGCGCAAGCTATCCCGCTTTTGGCACAGGTCTTTGAGGGTGTATTTTTGCCAGATGGCGTGGGTGGCCTGCTGGACTTCCTGCCAGATGTGGTGAATGACCGCCCGCTCAGGGGTCGTCGCGGCTGGCTGGGTGACTGGCGTTGTGCCTTCTAAACACGCCCACACGTCCAGCAGGTTGATTTGCCAGGGCGACCGGGCTAGGAAATAACCGCCTTTGGCCCCCCGTTGACTGCGCACCAGATTGCCCCGGCGCAACGTGGCCAGCAATTGTTCCAGATAGCGGTCGGGAATCCCCTGTTCTTGAGCAATCTGACTAATCTGCACTGGCTCGTCGCGACCATAACCATCCGCCAGCGCCATTAAGGCCAAGAGCGCATACTCCGTCTTGCAGGACAATTCCACAACCGGCCCCCAAACACTTACCCTAGTATATACCGGTTTTCCCCTGGATTTTGCAGGGTTTCTAGCTGGCGACCAGGTCCAGTAATTCCCAGTTGTGGTTGTCGCTAATGGCGGTGCGGATTTTCTCAAAGACTTGCTGACAGTGATTGTGCCGGTGGAGGGGAAGCTCTTCGTTTTTGACCACTACCTGGAGCCGTACTTGACCTGGTTGCGGGTGTTGTTCTAGCAGGATTTCTGCGGTGACCAGACGATTGAAGCGCGAGGGGGGCACAGAGCCGGGGGTCTCGCGGGCCATGAGATAATCGTCCGACCGATAGACTACATTCAGGTCACACTGTTGGAGCGTTTCCGCTAGCAGGGGTAGGGGGTTGCGCGCTTGGACACCCAGAACAAACCAGCCAGTGTATCGAGACATAAGACCTTTCCCAAAAACGTAACCCTAAAGAATCCAGCGCACTCTATCAACCCTGAATTGGCTTGCCGGTTGACCCCGCCTTTACTATACACGAATCATTTTTGTTTGCCTATCGCTCATACCCCAAGATGCAGAATTTTTTTAGCGCGGTTGCCGGAGATAGTGCCAGAACAGGCAAATTAACCCCAGATTGATCCAGGTGTCGGCCAGGTTAAAAATGGGGAATCCAATCGCCCGGACGTCAATGAAATCAATCACAGCCCCCAACCGAAACCGGTCAATCCCATTGCCCACGGCACCGGCCAGGATGAACCCGTAGCCCCACTGCTCCAGACGGGATAAGCGCGGCCCAGCCACAGCCAGCACCATGAGCGCCCCGCTGACTGCCACTGACAACCACCGCAACCAGATGGTTCCCTGCCCAAATAAACTAAAGGCTGCCCCCGTATTCAGCACATAAGTAACATGCAACACCCCCGTCCATAGCGGCCACGATTCCCCCAAACCGAATTGCTGCACAACCCATTGTTTACTGAGTTGGTCGAGGAGCAGGCCCAGCCCGGCCACCACCCAAAAGGTCCGATGTTTCACCACCGCACCGCAATGCCTAACCGCCGCGCCCCGTAGGCCAGCACCACCACCGCGCACATCGCCAGCAACTGCCCCGCCAGCGGCGTCCCGCTGTAATGCCCTACCCAAGACCACCACTCCGGCCAGTGGGGATAGTGCAGCGCTAAACCCACCCAGCCCACCAGGTGCATCGTCAGTAGCCCCAGCAGCGCCGCCAAGGCTAGATGCTCCAGCGTCACCGGCCAGCGAAACGCCAGGTCGCCGCAGACCCACGCACCAGGGATCATCCCCACGAGGTAACCAAACCCCGGCTGATAAACATACGTCCAGCCCCCCGCCGCGGTAAACACCGGCCAGCCCATCAGCCCCAGCGTTAAATAGGCCACCACTGCCACCGTTGCCACCGACCGCCCCCCCAAGCAAGCGGTTAGCACCATCGCGCCAACCTGCCAACTGCTCACCATCGGCCACAGCCAAATCCCCTGGGTTGCCCATTGCCACGGCGGACTGACGACATATACCCCCACAAACGTTCCCAGCACGAGCAGAAAAACGCCCGTAACCGCCCACAAACCCTGCCGGAGCCAGATCATCGGGTTTCCAGAACGTTCAGGGCTTGGGGTTGGTAGCGCAGGAGAATGTTACGGGCCTTGGGAATCATCCCCGACCCCTGCACCACGAGCAGATATTTACCCTGGGCCACGGCCTGGGCGTAGTTCGGCAACCCCCATTGCGCCCATTGTCCCAGCCCGCCCCCTACCAAAAAACTGCCCAGCGCGCCGGCCATAGCCCCCAGTAGCCCGCCCAGCAGGTGATTGCCCCAGGGGCCGACCCAAGCCGTGAAGGTCTCTAGCCCCGTGAGCACGCTAAACCCAACGCCCGCCACAAACCCGAAGGGCACCAGCCAGTAGGTCAACAGCGGCGGTCGCCACCCCCCCTGCCCAAACGGGTAGTCCTGCACATCGCGATAGCCCCGCCCCACCAGCGCGACGGTTTCCAGGGGAATGCCGGCGGCTTCCAGGGCTGAATAGGCAGCTTCTGCCTGTAAACGGTCAGGTAACAGCGCAACCAAGTACTGCATGGCTGTGGGTCACTTTGCCCCCATTGTACCGTTGGCCTGGCGCTGCGCCTGTCGCTCCGTCTTGCCCCGCCAGAGAAATTGCAGCGGCGTTCCCCGGAACCCCAAATGCTGCCGAAACTGGTGGTCAAGGTAGCGCCGGTAGTTCTCTTTGAACAACTTGGGGTCGTTGACGAATAGGGCGATGGTGGGGGGTTGCGTCTGCACTTGGGTGCCGTAGTAAATGCGTCCCTGGCGTCCCTGGCGATTGGCGGGGGGCGATTGCCAAGCCGTGGCTTCCTGAAGGACTTCATTGATGACTGACGTGCTCACCCGCCGCCGGTGGGATTGGGCCGCCGTTTGCACCAGTTCCCAGATTTTGTCCACCCGCTGGCCGGTTTTAGCGCTGATAAATAGCACATCCGCCCAGTCCATAAAGTACATCCGCCGGCGCAATTCCTGCTCCAGGCGCGGCATGGTATGGCTGTCTTTGTCGGGAATCGCGTCCCACTTGTTGGCCAGCACTACGCACGCCCGACCTTCTTTGATCACCCGCCCAGCCAGTTTCAAATCCTGGTCGGTGACGCCTTCGGTGATGTCTAGCACCAGCAGCACCACGTCTGCCCGGCGAATGGCCTTGAACGCCCGGTTGATGCCGAAAAATTCCGGGCCATACTCCACATACTTCTTGCGCCGAATGCCCGCCGTGTCAATCAAACAATAACTTTGGCCGTCCCGTTCCACCCAGGTGTCCACGCTGTCGCGGGTTGTGCCCGGAATCGGACTGACAATCGCCCGTTCTTCCCCCACCAGGGCATTGAGCAAGCTGGATTTACCGACGTTGGGGCGGCCCACGATGGCGATGTGAATCGGGTCAGGCACTTCTGTGGCAGTTGCTGCGGGGAGATGGGGCACCAGCGCATCCAGCAAATCCCCCACGCCAATCCCGTGCCCCGCGGAAATCGCATAGGGTTCCCCCAGCCCCAATTCCCAAAACTGGGCCGCCTGGATCAGACCGTGAGTGACGGACTCGCACTTGTTGACAGCTAACAGGACGGGCCGGGGTTGTCGCCGCAACCACTCGGCAATTTCGGCATCGCCAGCAGTCGGCCCGGTTTGTCCATCCACCACAAAAATCACTGCTTGGGCTTCCTGCACAGCGGTCATGGCCTGTTGGCGAATCTGGGGCAAGAATTCCGTGTCGTCGTCAAACACCAGCCCGCCCGTGTCCACCACTAGAAATTCCCGGTCCCGCCAGAACGCCTGCCGGTAGAGACGGTCGCGGGTCATGCCCGGCTGGTCAAACACAATGGCATCCCGTCCCCCGGCGATGCGGTTCACCAGGGTAGATTTGCCCACGTTCGGACGACCGACCACTGCCACAATCGGTAACGCCATGTTGGGTTACGCCCCATCCCACGCACGCTATTTCCAGCATATCCAGCCGGCGGCGGCTATTGGGGGGGAGATTCCGGCAAGGACTGGCGTTGTTCCGGAGCCAAGCGGTAAGGTGGTTGGGGCGGTTGTCGCCAAGTTTGCCAAGCGGCTTTCACGCCCACCCACACACTCCGGGTGGAAATTTGGGTGCGCCGCAGGGTCTGCTTGGTGCTTTCTACACCTTGATTGACCTGTTCTACGAGGCGGCTAGCGCTTTGGACCCCTTGACTCACGTCGTCGGTCAGGTCGCTAATTTCCATCCCCGTCAGGCGAATGGCGTCGAGAGTAGGCGGCAAATCCCGGTTTAACGTATCGGCCAGCTTTTCGATGCTGCGGGCGGCGCGGGCAATTTCCTGGACGGCGGGGATCAGGGCAATCAAGACGGCTGTGAGGGAAACCGCCACCAGCGCCAACGACAGTCCCAGAAAAAAGATTGCTTCAGCCACGGTTTTGTTGCCGCTGATGTTCCTGTCGTCCCGCTTCCCACCCCGCCTGCACCGCCAATTGGAAGCGAATCCAGTGGTCTTGCCACTGTTGCTGGAGCACGGCTGTCCACCGCTGGGCTTGGAGTTGCAAATTTCCGGAGACATCCGCCGTGAGTTCGGGGAGGGCTGCCGCCGCCTTGCGCAAGAGTCGCCGGGTTTCCTGGCCGGAGCGCGGCGCTAACACCATGCCCGCCACTAGGCCGGTGACACCCCCAATCACCAACCCCCCTAAGAATGCGCCGGTTGGATTGCGACTCATACCATATCCCCACTCTGGCTTTACTGTAGCCCATGGGCGGGGGGGGAATGCAAATACCGGCGTAAACGGGTTAACACCGCCCCCTGGTCAATCTCACCGAGCCATTGCTGAATTGTTGCGGCTGGACTGCCCGGCCCCCAGGTCTTGTCCTGCATCAAGTACTGCCATCCCAACCGCCCCACCAGGTACGTCGCCAGACCTGCTAGCGCGCCTTGCCCTGCGGCAACCGCGATGTAGGGAAGCCAGGTCAGGCCAGACCCCACGGCGAAACTGCTTTTGAGTACACTGGCGCCGATCCCTAGCCCGCCCAAACTCCCCGCCATCAACTGGAGAAATTGCATGGCTTCCCCAGCGCTTAGAGACACGCCCGCCCGGCGCGCCAATCGCAGCAACAAGGCCCCATCCATCAGCGCCCCGACCAGCAAATCCACCCCAAATACCGGGTTAACAGCCACCGCCAGCGCTTTCCGGGTACTGGCTCGCCAGATCAGCGCTTCGATTTGGGCTGGAGGCGCACTCAAAGGCGGTGCTTGCGCGGTGGTGTGCAGGGCGTTCAAGGCTAAAAGTGCCGGCGCCAGTTGGGTTAATTCCTGGACCAAGCGCTGGCGTAAGGGTTCGACCTGGGGAGGCGCGGGTTGCCGGACGACAGTGCCCTGGGGCGTGCGTTGCCAGGTGGTCGGTTGCGCGGCGACGGGAATCACATCTTTGGGGTCCACCCAGCGAGCTAATTGACCGGATTGCCAGCGGGACAGCAACAGGGCTTGGGCGTCCGGGGGATATTGGTCCATTTTGTTGAGAACGACCATGACGGGTTTTCCCGCCCGCACCAGGCGCGACAGGATACCCAATTCTTCCCGGTTGGGGTCGCCGCTGAGCACCAGGAGGACCAGTTCCGCTCCCAAGGCCAAGGCCCACACCTGCTCGGCGGTTGTTTGCCCCACTTCGTCCAAGCCCGGCGTATCCACCAACTCGACCCTGACGTTTCCCAAGGACCATTGCACGGCTTGCGCCCCCTGGGTCACCCCATGCACCGCCCCTGTCGCAAACACCGGCTCTCCCACCAGAGCGTTGAGCAAGCTGGATTTGCCCCGCCCCACCAACCCCAGCACCACCACTTGTACCAATCCCTGGTCCAACCGCTGCCGGGCTGACCCGCTGCTGAGCGCCTGCGCCTGGGCATAACACCACGCCCCCTTTAACGCCGCCCAGTCCTGTATCGCTGTCACCGTCGCCATCGGCCTTCCCCCACAAAATGTAAAATTTTGTTGCCGTTTGTCGGACATTTAGTTACATTTGTTAATGTCAGCCTTGTTGGAGGTGGTTATGCAAGAGCAGCAAGCGCCCAAGTTTGGTTTTACCAATTTTGCGGAAACCTGGAACGGTCGGTTGGCCATGTTGGGGTTTGTGATTGGCGTGGCGACCGAGTTGCTGACCGGCAAGGGGATTTTGGCCCAGTTGGGTTTGATGTAATTCCTGTTCCGTCAGTCCCGTTTTGATCTTCTCATAGACTTGAGCAGCCTGGGGTTTTCCTAGGCTTTTTCATGTTTTATCTTGGAAGTGAAGAAGCGGGTGCGGAGAGGAGTATGGCCCTGATTCGCGTCGGTAGCCAGGTGTTCAACACGGACTACATCGTGCGGGTGCGCCTGTACGACAGCAATTCCTTTAGCAATAACTGTGTGACGCTGCTGGTGGACGAGGGCGCGGGGGAATTCAACGGCGATGTCAACGGCATGAGCGGGCACTGGGGCTTGCAGTCCTATTCTTTTTACAACGAGCAGGCGGACATGCTGCGGGGGTTTTTCACCAGTCCCGATTACGTGATTGACTTAACGGTGCCCCAACCGGTGCAAACGACAACGGGAGCGGAGTAGGTGGACCTGGCGCTGCAAATTACCTATCTATTGGGCTTGTTGACGCTGCTGGGGGTGTCGGCGGTCCTGGTGGCGCGACAAGTGCTGAAAACGCGGGCGACGGAAACCCGGCTGACCGAATTGCAGCGGAAAGTGACAGCCGGCGAAGCCACCGCAGCGGACTACTATGAATTGGGGAGCATTTATCTGCGCAAAAAGCTCTACGTCCAATGCGTTAACCAGTTGCAAAAAGCCCTGAAAAACTGGGACGAAAATGACCTGGCGGGCTTGGCCAAAGTCTATAACGCGCTGGGGTTTGCCTATTTCAGTCAAGAACAATACGACCTAGCGATTCGCCAGTACCGGGAGGCGCTTAAATTGCAGCCGGATTACGTGACAGCGTTGAATAACCTGGGCCATGCCTATGAGAAAAAGAATTTGACCGCCCAGGCGCTGGAAGTCTATGAGCAGGTGTTGCAAATCGCGCCGGATAACCCAACGGCCAAGCAACGGGCGGCTTCCTTACGCAAACGTTTGACACCCACGCCGAGTTGAACTTGCCATGGCGGACCCCTTGCTGTACGAAGGTGAACATTACGTGGTGTTGACCCCCACCGCCCCCGAGGAACTGTGTACGGAAGCCGAGTTGCGGGAGCGGCTCCAGCGGGTTCTCGAGCAGATGCCGGAATTGACGCCGGAACTGGCGGTCTACCCAACCGTGGCCGAACGGGTGCAATATTTGTTGGACCGGGCCTGCCGGTTGGAGTGGGGCGAGGGGGAATTTATGGAATGGTATCTGGTGCGGTTGGAGAAGCGACGGTGATGGCGGTTAACCTGCTACTGCTGGTGCTGGCGTACCTGTGGGGGTCGTTGCCGCCAGGGTATATCGCCGGGCGCCTAGCCGGAATTGACATTCGCCAGGTGGGGTCTGGTTCAACGGGAGCAACCAACGTTTTGCGCACGCTCGGGAAAGGACCAGCCCTGGTCGTGTTTGCAATTGACCTGCTCAAGGGTGTGGCGGCGATTCTCTGCGCTCGGTGGGTTTGGCAAACCTGGCCTGGATGGAACCCCGGCGATACGCGCCTGTGGTGGGAATTGGCTTATGCCCTGGCGGCCCTAGTCGGTCACAGCAAGTCTATCTGGATCAACTGGCAAGGTGGGAAATCGGTGGCGACAGGATTAGGGTTGCTTTTGTTATTTGCCTGGCCGGTGGCCCTAGGGGCGCTGGCGGTGTTTGTCCTGCTGGTGGCGACCGTGCGGATTGTCTCGCTCGGCTCCATCGCGGCCTGTTTGACGGCCAGTGGGTTGGCGTTGGTGCTGCCGATACCGTTGCCCTACCAACTCTATGTCTTGCTGGGGAGCGCTTACATCATCTGGTGTCACCGCAGCAATATCCAACGGTTGCGCCAGGGCACCGAACCCCGCTTGGGAGCCGCTAAGCCGTCGGGAGGCGGGTGAACCACTGCTGTAGGTAGGCTTGGCACTGAGCCGCAGAGAGACGGGGGGACAGGCGGGGTAACCGCACTTCTCGGTCACCGTTGACCAAGGCCAGTACCGGGATTTCGTACTGATAGCGTTCCCACCAAGTAGGGTTGGTCGTGATGTCGCGTTCTTCCAGGTGAAACCAGCCCGGCGCAATGGCGGTCAATTTCTCTCGTAGTCCTGCGCACAGGTGGCAACCCGGTTTACTATAAAGCACGAGATGGGGCAATGTCATGGCGATCCGGTCAACGATAACCCATTTGGTATTGTACGGGCGCACCCGGCGACAATATGACCCTTAACCAATGGCAACGCCGGCATTTGCTGTCACTGGCGGATTTGGCCCCCTGGGAATACGACATCATTTTGCAAACCAGCGCCAGTTTTGCCGAAGTGCTCACCCGTCCCACCCCCAAAGTGCCGACATTGCAGGGGAAAGTGGTGGCACTGATGTTTTTCGAGTCATCCACCCGCACCCGCAACAGCTTTGAACTGGCCGCCAAGCGCCTGTCTGCCGATACGCTGAATTTCTCTCCTGGCACATCAGCGCTCAACAAGGGGGAGACCATCCTGGACACGGCCAAAACCCTGCTGGCCATGAACACCAACCTGATGGTGATCCGGCATGCGGCTAGTGGCGTCCCCCAGCAAATTGCCCAGGAGTGCGACCGCCTGGGAACGAATGTGGGCGTGATCAACGCTGGCGATGGTCAACACGAGCATCCCACCCAAGCGCTACTGGATTTATTCACCCTGTGCCAGCAATTGTCCGGTTCATCCCCGCAGCTGCAGGCGTTACAAAACCGCAAGGTCGTAATTGTGGGCGACATTCTCCATTCACGGGTGGCCCGTTCCAACATTTACAGCTTGCGCGCTGCTGGTGCGGATGTGCATTTGGCTGGCCCCCCCACGCTGGTGCCCCGAGAACTGGAAGCTCTGGGAGTCCACGTGCATTGGGAATTGGCCCCTGCCTTAAAAGACGCTGATTTTGTCATGGCCTTGCGGTTACAGACCGAACGGATGCAGCAGCATTTTTTGCCGACCTTGCGGGAGTATCATCGGGAGTATGGCATCACCCGTGAACGGTTAGCGCTCTGTCGTCCCCACGTCAAACTGCTGCATCCTGGCCCAGTGAATCGAGGTGTGGAAGTCACGTCGGATTTGGTCGATGACCCGCAGATCAGTTTGGTGCCGCACCAAGTGCAAAACGGCGTTGCCGTGCGCATGGCGGTTTTGTATTTGCTTGGCACAGCGAAAATAACCTGAAGTTGGTCAGGGAAATGCCAGGAATTAACCCAGGGGATAACCAACCGAGAGAGAATCTCAGGAAATTGCGCACAACCACAACCGGAGCGTGACTGGACGTGCAGCAATCGCGTAGTATAATGCCTTTACAGATACAGAACATTTCACGATTTCCAAAAGGGCAACAGGTCAGTTGCTGGTCAAAGGGGGGAGGGTCTATGAATATTGCAGCAACCCTTTTGTTAGTGATTTATCTCCTGGGGGCCTGGCGGTTTCTTGCTGGCTTTGATAAGACTTTCTACTCCAGCAATCGTTTTTGGTTAACCGTTCTGTGGCCCATCTTTTTTGCGTTTAGTGGCCGCTACCGCCAGGAATTTTTCAAGGCCCTGAAGGGTTCATAACTCAACGGCACCTTCTTTTTATCAACAAATATGCCATGGCTTGTTTCTTTGGGGCCGTTTACTCACCTGCTGTAGCTGAATGACTTTGGTTGTCCAGAGGGATAATCAAATAAGCACAGGGCTTTAGACTACAACCTAACAAAAATTGCCAACTAGCGGTCGCAGGGGGTACCCCTTCATCATCTCTGCATTCTCACTAGGAAATTCTCTACCAGCTTGCATAAATAGAAGTATCAGATGACCGGCCTAGAGATTGGGCTGTAAAACCATTTTTATGGAATGCCATTGCTCGCTACAATGCGATATAAACTTGCGGCATCTATTCACTCATGTCTCCCACTTTGCTGCCGGCCCATCCCGAACCATTGACTCCAGCAACAGCCCATCCCGTCTGGGTGTATTTGAGCCGTCTCAGCCCGGGGTCGCGGCGCACGCTGCTGGAAGCGCTGGAATTGATGGCCCGCTGGATGAGTCAAGCCCAGTGGGGGGCGCTGGAATTTCCCTGGTGGCAATTGCGATATCCCCACACGACGGCGTTGCGGGCTTGGTTGGTGGAGCGGTACGCCCCGGCGACGGTCAATAAACAACTAGCAGCACTACGCGGGGTCCTGCGGGAATGCTGGCGCTTGGGGTTGCTCTCGGCGGAAGACTATCACCGTACTGTAGATGTGCCGACGGTCAGGGGGCAACGGCTTTTGCGGGGACGGGTGGTCAGCGACGCCGAAATTAACGCCATTTTAACCCTATGCCAGCAAGAAAACAGTCCAGCGGGGTACCGGGATGCGGCATTGTTTGCGCTACTGGTGGGGTCGGGAGTGCGGCGGGCGGAAGTCGTAGCGTTGGAACTGTCGGATTACGAACCGGCTACCCATCGTTTGCATGTGCGAGCCGGCAAGGGCAACAAAGACCGCTGGGTGTACCTAGCACCAGGAGCAGAGGTGTGGCTGCAACGCTGGTTAGCGGTACGGGGACGGGAAGTGGGGCCGCTGTTGTGCCCGGTGAATCGCTGGGGCCAGGTGATTGTGCGCCGGATGACGGACCAGGCGGTGTTGCATATCCTGAGCAAACGGGCGCACCAGGCCGGTCTAGCAGCGTTTAGCCCCCACGATTTACGCCGGACATTTATTTCTAACTTGCTGGATGCAGGCGTGGATGTGGCCACTGTACAGAAACTGGCGGGTCATGCCCAGGTGCAAACGACGATTCGCTACGACCGGCGCGAGGAACAAACCAAGCAACTGGCGGTTGCTCGCCTGCGTATTCATCATTGACTTATACTTATATCAACCTGATAGATGAGTATTGGGCGAGAGGGTTGGCAATGGCGTTGGTGCTACCGGCAGACCGGCGGTCGTTCGGTCAGATTGAGCAGTTTTTGCAACAGGATGAAATTGTGGCCTTGCCCATGGCAACAGTCTATGGCTTAGTGGCGAAGGGAACGTCTCCGACAGCCGTAGCGAAATTGCGAGCTGTAAGGCATTTGCCTGCTCCCCAACCGTTAACCATTTTGACCAACAGTGTTGCTCATGCCGAAACCGTCGCCGCATTGACACCCCCAGCCCGGCAAATGCTCAGTCATTTTCCTTATCCCGTGACGATGATTGTGCCGGCAAAACCCCATCTCGACCCCCTGATTACGGATGGTTTTGCATCAGTTTTTCTCGCTTGCCCAGATGCTTTTATAGCTAAGCTGACAAAGGTTGACATATAAGACAGACAGCTTCATCCACGAGAGAACGTAGGTTCCGTTTGGTTATTGATCCACCGTTTTAGCCAAGACCACACCTGCTCAATTGGATTTAAATCAGGTGAATATCTCGGTAAATAAACCAAGCGAAACCCAGCCGCTTCCACGACCTGTCTCACCGCCGCATGGCTTTCCCAGGACCTATCGCTGGTAAAAGTCTCTCACTTAACCACCAGATGACTACCTGAGTGTCGCCATAGCCTATCCAAGTAAATGGTTCTATCACACGCCCTGATGGGTAAGCCACCATCATGCTAACTCGTTCTCCACGATTAAACTCTCTCTCCTTATTCATCAATATCCCGGTAATCCACGCCAGATTGGTCCATCTAGACCACCTGCTCTGGTGGTATCTGCTCGATTAACTCACAGTAAGCCTGTCGCTCTTAGAAATACGCTTTTTTGTGGGTATAGCCTATCTTTTGCAGGGCCTTAGCTCACACCGAAGTGAGCGGCCATCTCCCGTTAATCCACAAACTACTGGAATTCTTCTAGGTCTTTTAGCTTATGACAATGGCCTTTTTGATAGCCTTCCTTGGGGTGGACATCTCTTGTTTCTAACCCTTGTCTGAGCCAGCGTTTACCGTTCGATAGCTGACGTTTAGGAACTGACTGACTTCCACGATGGCCTCTACCGCCTTCTTGCGCAAATCATAGTTATATAGTCTAGGCATTTTCTCACTCCCTAGCAACACGTTCATTATATGACAACCTTAAAAAGCTTAGCTGTAATGCGACGAGATATGGTCGTTTTGCGACTCGAAAAAGCATCTCCAATGGCGCTGGCTGGTTCTAGCGAGAAAGACACGGATGATTGTCACGACCTGTGTAGGGGATAGAAGTGTAGAGATGGCAAAAAGTTATGGAAGAGAGTGCCGCTTATTTGGCGAAAGCGGGCAAAATTTTATACTGATTGTTGGTCAGTTTATCGGAAGGTAATTCCGCAATCTCAACATGCAGCCAGTGCCAAAGGGAGTGGTAGGACGTCCCTGATTGAGTGCTTTAACAACACGCTTCGACAGCGAGTGAGTCACTTGACTATGGGAACTCCGTCCTTTTCTAAAAACCTAGAAAATCACATCGAAATTATATTCAACTTCATCCACCACTATAATGCATCATTACTTACATAGCACCACCCTGTAACCTAAGGAATGACCAGCATCAGCGACTTGGCCCTACTATAGAGATGCAGGCTCTGTTAGCAACCTTGACTGTGACCACTGTTTTAGCCATCGAAACCAGTTGTGACGAAACGGCTGTCGCTCTGGTGCAAGACCGGCAGGTGCTCGCCGAAGCCGTGGCTTCCCAAATTCCCCAGCATCAGGTGTACGGGGGGGTCGTTCCAGAAATCGCCTCGCGCCAGCATCTAGAGGTGATCAATTTTCTGATGGCCCAAGTGCAGGCCGAAACAGGCATTCGCTGGACGGATGTGGACGGCATCGCTGCGACCTGTGCGCCAGGGCTGGTGGGGGCCTTAAACGTGGGATTAACGGTGGCCAAAACCCTGGCAATCCTGCATCGGCGACCGTTGGTGGGCATTCACCATTTAGAAGGCCATATCTGCGCGGCATACCTAACGGAACCCGACCTGACGCCGCCTTTTTTGTGCCTGTTGGTTTCGGGGGGACATACGAGCTTGGTCGCAGTGCGGGACTGGCAGACCTACGAACCGTTGGGACAAACGCGGGATGATGCCGTTGGGGAAGCCTTTGACAAGGTGGCGCGGTTACTAGGGTTAGGCTATCCGGGCGGGCCGGCCATTGACCGCTTGGCTCAAACTGGGAACCCGCACGCCTTTGGGCTTCCAGAGGGCAAAATTTCCCTGCCCCAGGGCGGTTATCATCCCTACGACATGAGTTTCAGTGGGTTGAAAACTGCGGTCCGGCGTCTGGTGGAGCAACTCCCCCAGCCTTTACCGGTTGCAGATTTGGCCGCCAGTTTTCAGTACACTGTCGTGCAAACCCTGACCCGCCGTGCCATTCGGTGCGCCCTCGACCAGGACCTCAAAACCCTGGTGGTGGCTGGGGGTGTGGCCGCGAACCGGGAATTGCGGGCGACGATAACCGCAGCAGCGGCCCAGCACGGGATTCGCGTGGTGATTCCCCCCATGCGCTACTGCACCGACAATGCCGCGATGATTGGGTGCGCCGGCGTCATTCGTCTATCCCAAGGGCAACAATCGCCGTTGAGTCTGGTCAGTCAATCGCGCTTGCCCTTGACCGCCGTGGCCAGTCTCTACGCGGCTTAGGACGTGGTATCGCTCAGGTAGGTGTAGCGATTCAGGCTGTGTTCGTAGTGGGAGAGCAACCGTTGCGCTTCCTCCAATGTAATGCGTTTGGCCTGCAAAGCCGCTTCACTCTGGCGACGCAGCTGCTCGAGCAAATCCTCCGCGTTGTACTGGACGTAACCCAGCACCTCCTGCAGCGTATCGCCCTTGACAACGTGCTCAATCTGATAGCCGTTGGGGGACAGCCGGATATGCACCACGTTGGTATCGCCAAACAGGTTGTGCAAATTGCCCATGATTTCCTGATAAGCGCCACCGAGAAACAACCCTAGGTAGTAGGGTTCGCCCGGACGGTAGGGGTGCAATTCCAGCCACGATTTCACATCCCGCAGGTCAATAAACCGGTCAATTTTGCCATCGCTATCACAGGTCAGATCCGCCAGTATCCCCCGGCAACTCGGTCGTTCATTCAACCGGTGAATCGGCATGATGGGGAACAGTTGGTCAATCGCCCACGTGTCTGGCGCCGACTGGAAAACCGACAAGTTGATGTAGTAAATGGACGTCATGTTTTTGGGCAAGTCTTCCAGGTCATCCGGCACGTAGTCCTGTTGCTGGGTAATGTCCAGGATTTTTTGACAGCAAGCCCAGTACAATTGTTCTGCTTCCGCCCGTTCTTTCAGGCTCAAGTACCCCAGGTTGAAAAGACTAATGGCTTCTTCCTTGAACTGGTTCGCGTCGTGGTAGGCTTCCTGGTAGTTTTCTGGACGAATCGTGACATAGGTTTCGTAGAGATTTTTCAGCACCAGGTGGGCTGATTCGGACGGCGGTGTGGGTGTCCCTTGCCAGACTTCGCTGGTTCCTAGCACATTGAACACCAGCACCGATTGATGGGCTGTTAAGGCCCGGCCACTCTCACTGATGATGGTTGGCACAGGCAAGTTTTTCTGCATGCAGGCATCTTTAATCGCCGCCACCACATCGTTGGCGTAGTTCTGCATGGTGTAGTTCACCGACGCATAGAAATTGGTTTTCGACCCATCGTAATCAACGCCGAGACCGCCCCCCACATCCAGATAGCCCATCGGCGCGCCCAACGCCATCAATTCCGTGTAAATTTGCCCCGCTTCCTTCAGGGCGTCCTTGAGCACGCTAATGGCGGAAATTTGCGAACCAATATGGAAATGCAACAGTCGTAAACAGTCCAACAAATCTTCACTGCGCAAGCGCTCGACTGTCTCCAGAATTTCCGGTATTGTCAGCCCAAATTTCGCCCGTTCCCCGGTCGAATTGCCCCAGCGTCCCACCCCTTTCGTACTGAGTTTGGCACGCACCCCTAACACCGGTCGAATCCCCAATTGCCGGCTGGCTTGAATGACGAGTTCCAATTCCGCTAGTTGCTCCAGGACAATAATAGTTTGGTGTCCCAAGCGCCGGCTGAGCATCGCCGTTTCAATGTATTCCCGGTCCTTATAGCCATTGCAAATCAACAGGGGTGCATCGGCGTCTTGACGAGTCGGCAGCATCGATAAAGCAATTAACAATTCCGGTTTGGAACCCGCCTCTAATCCGAAGTGGTAGGGTTCACCAAAGCGCACCAATGCTTCCACTAGATGACGTTGTTGATTGCATTTGACTGGAAACACGCCCCGATAGATGCCGTTGTAGTTGTAACGGGCAATGGCTTTGGCAAAACAGGCATTCAGGCGCTCAATCCGGTTTTGCAAGATGTCTGGAAAGCGAATCAACAAGGGCAACTGGATGTTGCGTTTTTGCAGGGCTTGCACCAGTTCAAACAAGTCCAACGACCCGCCCCGTTCACCCATGGGCGAAACCGTCACGTGCCCAGCGGCGTTGATGGAAAAATAGGGTTCCCCCCAGCCACGAATGCGGTAGAGTTCTTCGCTATCCTCGATGCTCCAATCAGACGCAACCGCCGCAACCGTCAACGCCCCTGCTGTACTCATGGGTGACTCCCCTGCGCTCAACATGACAAATTGTACCGATTCGTCGCTACAATGAAGAGCAACTTTTCCGTCGGGTGTGGCCTATGCGTTGGTACGCCAAGTGGTTGGGGGGCTGGGCGTTGAGTTTTTGCTTGTGGAGTGGTGTGGCTCAGGCGCTACCCCCAGAGACAGCTCCCGAACCAGTAAAAACCTTTGTCCGGCGCTTGGAAGAAACCCTCAACCAGCGCAGCGCCGATGCGGTTTTGCAACTCTATAGTCCCAATTTCACCCATGCCGACGGCTTGAACCGGGATGTCCTGGCGCAATCCCTGACCCGGTTGTGGCAGCGCTTTCCCAACTTAACCTACCGGGCGGAATTGCTGGACTGGCAACCCCGCGAGCAGGGGTTTGTTGCGGATGTGCAGATGACCTTGCGGGGGACAGAGACCCAGAAGAATCGCCAGTTTGACCTGACCAGTGTGTTGAAAACCCGCCAAACCGTAGTCCAGGGGCAAATCCAGCGCCAGGAAATTCTCAGCGAACAGACGCAGTTGACTTCCGGTAAAGAACCGCCCCAGGTGACCGTTACGCTTCCTGAGGTGGTTGCTCCCAGCCAAACCTATGAATTCGACGTCATCGTGCAGGAACCCTTACAGGACGACCAAATTTTGGGGACGGCGGTGGCAACCCCGGTGCAGCCCGAACAACTGCTGGAAAATCCCCGCCTCAAGTTAGAAGTGCTGTCATCCGGTGGTTTGTTCAAGATGGGACAAGCGCCAGCGACGCCAGGCAGCCAGTGGCTATCAGCGGTACTCGTGCGCCAGGGCGGCATTACCATCATCACGCGGCGGTTGCGCGTAGCAACACCATGACCTTCCCCTTGGTGCAACCCGGCGCTGAAGGCCTTGACCTGGTGTTGCCTCCTGAACCGGATTGGCCCTACCTGCAAGAACTGCTACAAGCCTACTTCCAACTCACTGAACCCTGGTGGTCGCCCCACAGTCTGGTGCGGGTACTGGCCGGAGAACGCATTATCACAACTGAACAATGGCAATGGTTAGCGGCGTTACTCCAGCAGCAACAGTTGGTCTTGACGACCGTGCAATCAACCGTGCGGGCGACAGCGGTAGCAGCGGCCATGGCCGGGTTGTCTGTAGAGCAAAATTCTCTGGATACGGCACCAGCAATTTACGCATCGCCGCCCCTGTATGTCGTGCAGCCAGTGCGGTCGGGGATAGAGATTCGGCATCACGGCACGGTGGTTGTGGTGGGAGATGTGAATCCGGGCGGGTGTATCGTGGCCGATGGAGATATTTTGGTGTGGGGACGGTTGCGGGGCGTGGCTCATGCGGGCGCGAACGGTGATAACCGTCGGCTCATCATGGCTCTGGAAATGGCGGCGACCCAATTACGGATTGGCGACCGGGTGGCGCGGATGCCGGACCAGCCAGCGTTTTATCCCGAAGTTGCCTGCGTCCAGGGAGATGAGATTCTTTTACAGCCAGCGCGAGATTTTGGCAGAACCGCCCTTGGGGGAGTATTCTGATAGAAAAATCAGGCGCGATTGGAAACGCACATGGGGCGGGTGATTGTCATTACCTCTGGCAAGGGGGGTGTCGGTAAGACCACAACCACAGCCAATCTAGGAATGGCTTTGGCACGCATGGGGCGAACAGTGGCCCTGATAGACGCTGACTTTGGCCTGCGGAACCTGGACTTGCTATTGGGACTGGAAAACCGCGTGGTTTACACTGCGCTGGACGTGCTGGCCGGAGATTGCCGGTTAGAACAGGCGCTGGTGCGGGACAAACGCCAGCCCAATTTGGCCCTGTTACCGGCGGCCCAAAATCGCAACAAGGACGCCATCACCCCCGAGCAGATGCGCCATCTGGCCGGACTGCTGAGCGAAAAGTTTGACTACGTGCTGATTGATTGCCCAGCGGGGATTGAAGCCGGATTTAAAAATGCCATCGCCCCCGCCCAGGAAGCCCTGCTGGTGACCACGCCAGAAATTGCCGCCGTGCGGGATGCCGACCGGGTGATTGGGTTACTCGAAGCCCATGGGATTCGCAAAATTGGTTTGATTGTCAATCGCATTCGGCCCCAGATGGTCCAGAGCAACCACATGATGTCGGTTAGCGATGTGCAGGAAATTCTAGCGATTCCGCTGGCAGGACTGGTCCCGGATGACGAACGGGTAATTATCTCCACCAATCGCGGCGAGCCATTGGTTCTGGACACCAAACTGTCCTTACCGGGAATAGCATTCCAGAACATTGCCCGGCGCCTGGAAGGTGAAAAAGTCCCATTTTTAGACCTGGATGCCCCCTACAATACGCTTATGGGTCGTTTACGCCGTTTCTTCAGTCGTTGATATGCCGGTGTTGCAAGCGATTCGGGAGTTATTCGAGCGTTGGTTTCCCCGTTCTAGCGGCAGTCGGGATGAAGTGAAACGGCGGTTACAATTGGTCTTGGCCCACGACCGCGCCGATTTAACGCCGGAAATGCTGGAAAAAATGCGGCAGGAAATTGTGGAAGTGATTGGCCGGTACGTGGAATTTGACGCGGAAGGCATGGAATTTTCCTTAGAAATAGATGAGCGCGTAACGGCCCTGATTGCCAATGTTCCTATTCGCCGGGTGCGGCGGGAGTTGCTTGAATCCTAAATCATGGTGCGCTATTCGCTGGTCGTACCTGTCTATAACGAAGCTCCCAATCTCCCGCATCTCTATCAACGTTTGCGACCCATCATGGACGGTCTCGATGGCCCAGCCGAATTGATTTTAGTAGACGACGGCAGTCGGGATGAGTCCTTAACCTTGATGCGGGAATTACACCAGAAAGACTGGCGAGTTTGTTATATCTCTTTAGCGCGAAATTTTGGCCATCAGATTGCGGTGAGCGCCGGATTACAGTTTGCACGGGGACAAGCGGTGGTGATTTTGGATGCCGATTTACAGGACCCACCCGAATTGATCCCTGACATGATTGCTCTTTGGAAACAGGGATATCAAGTGGTTTATGGGCAACGGGTACAACGGCAGGAGCACTGGTTAAAGCGTGTATGCGCTCACATTTTTTATCGAGTACTGGCTTACCTATCCAGTGTGGAAATTCCGCGAGATAGCGGCGACTTTTGTTTGTTGGACCGCCAGGTCGTCAATATCCTGAATGCAATGCCGGAGCGCAACCGGTATGTGCGGGGTTTACGGGCGTGGGTCGGTTTTCGCCAGACGCCGATTTTGTATCACCGTCCGCCCCGTTACGCCGGTCAACCCAAATACACCTGGCTCAAAAGTTTTGCCCTAGCGATGAATGCCTTAGTGTCCTTCTCGTGGGTGCCGTTGCGCTTAGCGACCTATCTTGGTTTTTTGGCTGGATTGATGGCAGTGGTGATGCTGTTTTTGGTGTTGTATTGGCGGTTATTTGTGCCCGATTCCCCCCTGGCTGGCTACACGTTAATCATCATGGCGGTTTTGTTTTTAAGTGCTGCTCAACTCATCACCATTGGCATTTTGGGCGAATATATCGGGCGCATCTACGACGAAGTCAAAGCCCGCCCCCTATTTACGATTGCCGAGGTGTGTGGTTTTGAAACGAACCCAACCCACTTTTGAGCGCATCTATGGCTAAAAACATTTAGTCTGACGTAGAATAAGGTGGATAGGTTAAGGGGTTACATCTATGCCTTATGTCACGGATCTATGTCGGGAAGCCACTGATGGATAGGGAGCTTTAACTTGGTTGCATGAGTAGTTATTACTAGCAATTGGGCCTGGCAAAAAGATGGTGATGGACAATTTAGCGGTGGTAAGCTGATATGTTTGCCTAGATATGCGCCAGATTTGAATCCGATTGATTAAGCAAAAGATGCATAAGTTACAGGTGAGTGCAATCGAAATCTGCAATCTTTGGCCAACGAAACTATCCGTAGCTGATGTCAAGTTTCTTAATTTTAGCTGTATAATGTAATTACATAGCACTACTGGGATAGGGCTGCGTTCTGCAACCTAAGGAGTGACGAGCATAGATAACTTAGCTATAACGGTCCTCCAGCATCCTAATCCCGGAACAATCCACCTGTTGCATCCATTCCCGAACTGTTACGTCACTGCGTGGGTCGCGCCATTCGGGGGCAATTTCCGCCAGGGGCACTAACACAAACGCTCGCCGGTGGTATTCAGGATGGGGAACCGTTAAAGTGGGGGTATGAATGATGTGTTGACCGTAAAAAATCAAATCTAAATCCAGGGTGCGGGGTTGCCATTTCCCAGTGCGAGTCCGACCGAAATGTTGCTCTGTTGCTAAAAGAATGTGGAGCAATTTTTCGGGGGGGTGATAGGTATGGAAAAGGGCGCAACCATTCAGATAGTCGGGTTGAGGCGGCCCCAAAGGTGGTGTGCGATACCAGTGGGAACGGCGAATCAACCGGAGTCCTTCGGTGTTGGCCAAATGCGCTAACGCCCGTTGCAGGGTCACTAGGGAATTCCCTAAATTACTCCCGAAGGCAATCACGACCGGCGTCACAAGATTGGTTGAGTCAGGGTCAGCCGTTCTATCTGCGAACACGGGTACACGCATTCCCCTAATGCGTCGTTTAAGACTTTTATTCTAAACTTCAGGGAAAAGGACGGGATCGCGCCCTGCAACCCGAAAGATGACACGCTGAGGTGATAGGTGAGCCGCTAGCGGGATACAATGACCAGCAAATCCAGCGGGTTTGAGCTGATGGGCAAAAACTACCGCCGAACCAACCTGCAGACTCAGCCAGCGCCCACGCGTCCACCGATGCGGCGCTCCCAACCCTGGTGGCAGGTATTTGTCCTGAACACTTTGCGCTTGGGGATTTTGGGAGTGGGGTTGGGCGTGTTAACGGGCACGGGATTGCACCTCTGGTTGAGCCAGGGGTACGACCGCATTGGCCCGTTTCCCTTGCGCCCGCAAGACCAGCCACCCACCTGGCAAAGTTTTTTTTGGCCTCCAACGCCGGAGCAGCCGGCTTTGATGCCCCAACCGGTGCGCCCGACGACGCTGGAGGCGCTCATTCCCCGCCGAGGCGAGATGTCCACCCTGCAACAGCAGCTTTTATCACTCATCCAGCGCCAGCCCCAGATGCAGGTGAGCCTGTACGCGGTGGACTTGGACAGCGGTGAATACCTGGATATCAACGGTACCCGGACGGTTTCAGCGGCCAGCACAATCAAGTTGCCCCTGCTGCTGGCGGTGTTTCAGGCGTGGGACCAGGGCCAGGTCCGCCTGGAGGAACGCTTGACCATGACCAAAGCCTTGCTGGCTGGTGGGTCGGGGGATATGCAGTTCCAGCCGGTGGGGACGACGTTCACCTTGCTGGATACGGCCACCCGCATGATTGTCATCAGCGACAATACGGCGACCAACTTGATCCTGGAGCGTTTGGGGGGCAAGGACGTGGTCAACCGGCTGTTTGCCAGCTGGGGGTTGCAAACCACGGTGATTCGCAATTGGTTGCCCGACCTAAAAGGCACGAACACCACTAGCGCCGCCGATTTGGTGCATACCCTGGCGCTGATCGAGCGGGGGGAATCCCTGTCGCGCCGCAGCCGCGATTGGGTTTTGCACATCCTGCGCAGTACGCAGAACCGGAGTCTGTTGCCGGCGGGTCTAGGGCCAGGGGCGGTGATTGGTCATAAAACGGGCGATATCGGTTTCATCATTGGGGATGCGGGGGTGGTGGATACAGCGACCGGCCAGCGCTATTTAGTCGCCATCTTCGTCCAGAGCGCCTACAACGACCCCCGCGCTGTGCAATTGCTCCAGGAATTGTCCCGGCACATCTATCGCTACCTGAACCGGGTCAGGTCACCTGGCACACCCAGCCCTTCAGATAGGCCCCCTCCGGCACCCACAGGTTGATGGGGTGGTCCCAGGGTTGCCCCAGCGGTTGCAGCAAATGCACCGTGCGCCCACTGTCTATGGCCGCCGCCGCTAGGATTTTTTGGAACAAGTCGGCGTTTACCAACCCCGAACAGGAAAAGGTCACCAGCAAACCCCCAGGTTTGAGCAATTTCATCGCCAAAAGATTGATGTCCTTGTAACCACGGGCGGCTTTGGGGACTTGGGCCTGGGCATCGGCAAACTTGGGTGGGTCCAGGATGATGTGGTCAAAGGTGCGGCCCTCATCCCGGTAGCGGCGCAACAGTTGAAACACATCGCCCACTACGCTTGTGACGCAGCGGTTGTCGAACCCGTTAAGGGCCACGTTTTTCAGGGCAATATCCAAAGCGCGGGCCGAGCTATCAATTTGGGTCACGTGCTGGCATCCGGCCCGCAGCAGGCTCACCGTAAACCCGCCGGTGTAGGCAAAGCAATTGAGGGCTTCCCCACCCCGACAGTAGGTTTGCACCACCCGCCGGTTCTCGCGCTGGTCTAAGTAAAACCCAGTTTTATGCCCCTGCCGAACATCTACCCAAAACCGGTTGTGGTACTCCTGGATGGGCACGAGTTCCGGTGGTTCGGGGCCGTGGATCAAACCAGCGCGCAGCGGCAAACCCTCTTTGGTGCGACTCTCGGCGTCCGACCGCTCATAAATCGTGGCCCTTGGATAGCGTTCGCGCAACGCCTCAACCAGCGTTTCCCGCCAGTACTCGGCGCCCCAACTGAGCAGTTGCAGAACGAGCACCTCCCCATAGCGGTCCAGAATGACCCCCGGTAGCCCATCGGCTTCGGCATAAATCAGGCGGTAGCTGTCCAGGTCGGGCTGCTGGGCAAACGGTTCCCGTCGCGCCAGGGCTTGGTGAATCCGAGTGCGCCACCATTGGCGGTCCAGGCGGTCGTCCGGCTGAAAGCTCCACACTCGCACCGCAATCTGGGACTGGGGCGACCAAGCTCCCCAGGCCAACCATTCCCCGCTGTGGGCGTAAACCCCAACGGTTTCTCCCGGCGACGGTTGGCCTCGCACCCGCGCAATCGCGCCCGAGAATACCCAGGGGTGATAGCGGTACAGGGACTTTTCCCGCCCTGGCTTCAGGACAACCTGGGGAATGTCCACCTAGCTGGCCAGGTACTCCCGGATGTTCACCCGCCGGCGGCGCAGGTGTTCCAGGGCCTGTTGCTCCAATTGCCGCACCCGCTCCCGCGACAGGTTCAAGCGCTTGCCCACCTTGGATAGGGAGAGTTCCTTGCCATCCTGCAGCCCAAACCGCAGGCTGATGACTTCCCGTTGCTGGGGCGTCAGTTCCGCCATCAACCGCTCCAAGTCGCCTCGCAGCGCCTCCCGCGTGGTAAAGTCCTCCGGCGACATCCCCTTGTCTTCCAGGAGTTCCCCCAGTTCTGTGTCTTGGTTATCGCCGATGCGTAGGTCCATCGAGATGGGTTGCCGCGCCATCGTCAAGTACTCGCGAATCTGGGCCGGGTCCAACTCCAGGGCCTGGGCAATTTCCGACGGTGTGGGTGAGCGCCCCAACTGCTGGGACAACTCCCGCTGGGTCTTTTTGATTTTGTTCAGCTTTTCCGTGATGTGGATCGGCAAGCGAATCGTACGGGCCTGCTGGGCAATGGCGCGGGTAATCGCCTGGCGGATCCACCAGTAGGCATAGGTAGAGAACTTGTAGCCCCGCGTGGGGTCAAACTTCTCGACGCCCCGCTCCAGCCCCAAGGTGCCCTCCTGAATCAGGTCCAGCAGTTCCAGGTTGCGCTTTTGGTACTTCTTGGCGATGGAGACCACCAGCCGCAAATTCGCTTCAATCATCCGTTGCTTGGCCCGCTGGCCCCGCCGTAGTGTCTGGCGCAATTCCTCTACCGACAACCCCGCCCGCTTGGCCCAAGTTTCCTCATCGGGAGGTTGCCCTGTTTCCGCCGCCATCCGGTCGCGCAGCTCCAGGAGCCGCATCATCTGCTGCACCTGCTTGCCGTAAACAATTTCCTCCTCGTGGGTCAGCAGGGGCACCCGGCCAATCTCCTGCAAATAGGTGCGCACCATGTCCGGCGTCACCGCCGCCCGTCGCCCGCTCTCCAAGTCACTGGGGGCAGTCCAACTGTTTTCCAGCTCGTCGGTGGGGAGTTCAGTGTAGTCGTGCATCATGGGCTTGTTCCTAGGGTGGAAAAAATGAAAACTTCGTCGCTGTGGACCTTAGGCTGTCCAGAATAAAGGTTGCGTCAGGGTCTTATCCGCCCCTGTACCCTTGGTCGCTCATTTGTCTCTCCTGCGTCAAACCCTAACCAAGGTATGCTTCGTAACCCAACCGTTACCTGTTCCGCCCGCCTACAGCGCCGCTTGACATTAACCTCATGTTTAATATGATAAACCAAATGTATCCTTCTGTAAATTCATAGGCCGCGCCGCAAACACTGGATTGGCAAGACGGATGCCCGGACGCGGAAGTTCCTTAAAACCCCAAATCTTGCCGAGCAGAACGGGCACGGGCCAACACCTTCTCCCGCTGCTGGGTACTGTCCAGGTAGCCTAGGGACTGGTAAAACGCCTGGTCGTAGGGACGGGTCTGGATCACCACTGGCATGGGCACCGCATGACCCAGCACCAGGGCTTGTTGTTTGGAGTCCAGTTTCGCCAGCACCGACCGCAGCCCTTGACTGCCCGCCACGCCGGTAAAGATGGCCTCGATGTCCTTTTCATCGTTGAGCAGGGCGGTAATCCGGGTGCCAATTTGGGACATCACCTCGTTGTCAATCCCTGACGGGCGCTGGTCTACCACCAACAGCGTCACAAAGTATTTGCGCATCTCCCGCGCAATCGTCCCAAAGATGGTCTGGTGGGCCACGGCGGGGTTCAAAAACCGGTGCGCCTCCTCAATCGTGATCACCAGTTGCCGGGGCCGGTCGCTGGGGTCTTTGGATTGCAAAAATTTCTCGGCCTTTTTCACGTAGGAACTGTGGATCCGGCGGGTGATGATGTTGGTGGCAAGCATATAGGCCAGCAGGTTGGATTGGGAGCCAAATTCAATCACCACGTGTTTCCCTGCATCCAAGTCCCGCAGGATTTGCTGGACGTAGTTGTTGGCCGACGCTGAGCGAATGTAGGACAGGTTTTCCAGGCGCTGGAGCTTGCGTTGCAGGGCCATGATGGCAGCGGGACTTCCCCGCCGGGTCTGGCAGAATTCCTGAATGTCATCGTTGGACAACTGCAACAGTTGAGCGATCCACTGGTTGCCGTACTCCGCCCGCAGGATGTTGGCGTTTTCGATGCTGGCTTCCGAGAGATTCAACACTTCCCGCAGCAACTCCAGGTCTTCCACCTCAATTTGGTCCAGGCTAATCCACAGCTCTTGGGCCTGGGGGACGCCCCGCCGCTTGGTCGAGGCCGGGTCGAGGGTATAAATCTGCACCTGGTCGGGAAACAACTGTTTCAACCCCTTGACCATTGAGACGTCGCGCCCCTCTTTCATCGCCTCCCAGCCGTACTCCGAGTGCATGTCAAAGATCAAATTCACCGCCGCCTGCTTGTGAATGATCCCGCACAGGAGCAGCCGGGTGAGAAACGATTTACCCGTCCCCGATTTCCCGAAAATGCCGTTGCTGCGCTCCACAAACCGGTCCAGGTCAATACAGATGGGCACGTCCATGTCCAGGGGCCGCCCGATGGCGAAGTTGCGCCGGTGCGGGTCGTCCTCCCAACCGAACACTGAGCGAAAATCCTGTTCCGACGCCTCGTACACCTGGCTGAAATGACTTGGCACCGTTTTGACCGGCAGGAGTTCCATGGGCTGGTCGCCATCGCCCGTGACCAAAACCAACATGGGGTTGAGCGTAATCGTGGAATAGGTGCCGGTACCCGCCAACACTTGGGTAAGAAAGTGGTTGTGGGGCGCGGGGGGGTCCGCCAGGATCCGAGGGCTCGCAGTTCCCAATGCCACATCCGTCAACATACAAAAAAAGCGAGCACGCCGTCCCTGCACCACCAAAAATTTCCCTACCCGCAAATCCTCCACCGAGACATCGGGATGCAACCGCACCTCCAAACCTTGGGTGAGAGACCCTTGAATCACCAGACCGAGGGGGGCTGTATTGGTCATAAATCCCGTCCGTACCACCATTAAATTGGTTCTATCCTACATCCGAATGAGCGACAACGGGGGAGAAACTAGACTAGAAGCCAGAAATTAGATAGAAAACGGTTGAACTGGACCAGCTCAGATACGCGGTCAGCAAAGAAAATACCCCCCAGCTGGGGGGCAAACTACATCTCCTATGGAGATTGCGAATTGGTCTGGAATTAGCCGTTGATCGCTGGCGCTACCACCGGTTCAGCAGACGCCAAATCCAAGGGGAAGTTGTGCGCGTTGCGTTCGTGCATCACTTCGATCCCCAGGTTGGCCCGGTTGATCACATCCGCCCAGGTGTTAATCACCCGACCTTGGCTGTCCACGATGGACTGGTTGAAGTTGAACCCGTTCAGGTTAAAGGCCATCGTGCTGATCCCCAGCGAGGTGAACCAGATGCCCACCACCGGCCAAGCCGCCAGGAAGAAGTGCAGCGAGCGGCTGTTGTTGAAGCTGGCGTACTGGAAGATCAACCGGCCAAAGTAGCCGTGGGCTGCGACAATGCTGTAGGTTTCTTCCGTTTGGCCAAACTTGTAGCCGTAGTTTTGAGACTCCTCCTCAGTAGTCTCCCGGATCAGGGAAGAGGTCACCAGCGAACCATGCATGGCGCAGAACAGGGCACCGCCAAACACACCCGCCACCCCCAGCATGTGGAAGGGGTGCATCAGGATGTTGTGCTCCGCTTGGAACACCAGCATGAAGTTGAAGGTACCAGAAATCCCCAAGGGCATCCCATCCGAGAAGGAGCCTTGGCCAATCGGGTAAATCAGGAACACGGCAGTCGCCGCCGCCACCGGTGCCGAGTAGGCCACGCAGATCCAAGGCCGCATCCCCAACCGGTAGGACAGCTCCCACTCGCGACCCATGTAGCAGAACACCCCAATCAGGAAGTGCAGCACGATCAACTGGTAGGGGCCGCCATTGTAGAGCCACTCATCCATCGAAGCTGCTTCCCAGATGGGGTACAGGTGCAGCCCAATCGCGTTGGAGGTGGGCACCACCGCAGCCGTGATGATGTTGTTGCCATACAGCAGCGAACCCGACACCGGCTCACGAATCCCGTCAATGTCCACCGGCGGAGCCGCAATAAACGCAATGATGAAGCAAGCCGTGGCAGTCAGCAGGGTGGGGATCATCAACACGCCAAACCAGCCCACATACAGCCGGTTGTCCGTGCTGGTCACCCACTGGCAAAACTGTTCCCACAGGCTCACGCTCGAACGACGTTCCAGGGTTACAGTCATAGTCCTATAAGTCCAGTGAACGACAACAGTAGGGAAAACTCCCTGGCAGTATATTAGCCCAAACCCTGGGTTTTGTGAAGGACTGTTACAGGTTTTTTATATTTTTGTTAGCCGGGGGGCCAACCCATGTCCCGCCCGCCCAGGATATGGAGGTGCAGGTGATAGACGGTCTGACCGCCTTGGGGGCCGTCGTTGATCACCAGCCGGTAGCCTTGGGTCAGGTTTTGGGCTTGGGCTACGTGTTTGGCCGTGAGTAACAGATGTCCGAGCAGGGCCTGGTGTTCAGGTTGGGCTTCAGAAATCCGAGGAATGGGTTCTTTGGGGATCACCAGCAGGTGTACCGGCGCTTGCGGGTTGATGTCCTTGATGACGATACACAGGTCATCCTCATAAAGGATGGTGGCGGGGATTTCCCTGCGGATAATCCGGCCAAAGACGGTATCGCTGCTCATGGGGGGAAGGCCGAGAACGTCTCTTCTCTCTCAGTTTCTCAGAATCCGGTAAGCTAAAGGGGGAAATTTTAGGAAAATTGCCGACTCCATGCTCACCAATCAAGACCGCGTCCAGGTGCTGAGCGAAGCGTTGCCCTATATCCAGAAGTTCACGGGGCGGACGATGGTCATCAAGTACGGCGGAGCGGCGATGAAAGATGAATCCTTAAAGCAGCAGGTGATTAGCGATGTGGTGTTCATGTCCTGTGTCGGGATTCGCCCGATCCTGGTGCATGGGGGCGGGCCGGAGATCAATGCTTGGCTGGATAAGTTGGGTATCGCGCCCCAGTTCAAAAACGGGTTGCGGGTCACGGATGCCGCCACGATGGCGGTGGTGGAAATGGTGCTGGTGGGGCGGGTGAATAAGGAAATTGTGCGTTTGATTAACCAAGCAGGGGGCAGAGCAGTGGGAGTGGCCGGTGTGGATGGTCATCTGATCCAAGCGCGGCCCGAAGGTTCAGACGACATCGGTTTTGTGGGGGAAGTCAAAAGCGTGGAAACCCATTTATTAGAGACCCTGATCCAGGCAGGCTATATCCCTGTGGTGTCCAGCGTCGCCGCTGATGAAACTGGCCAAGCCTACAACATCAACGCCGATACGGTCGCTGGAGAAATTGCCGCTGCACTAGGGGCTGAGAAGTTAATTTTGCTCACCGACACCCCTGGCATTCTCCAGGACCCCAAAGACCCCAGCACCCTATACCATTTCTTAAATATCCAGCAAGCCCGAGAACTGATTGAGCAAGGGGTAATCCGGGGCGGCATGATCCCCAAGGTAAACTGCTGCGTGCGGTCGCTGGCCCAGGGCGTAAAAGCAGCGCACATTCTCGATGGCCGGTTGCCCCACGCGCTCTTGCTAGAAATTTTTACCGACACCGGCATCGGCTCAATGATTGTGGCTTCAGGGATGGGGAGCCTCAACAGTTAGGTTGTTTCTCAAGGTGAGCCGCATAAAATGGGAGCGGACTCGTGGCTCGCCGCGTTATGCGCAAGTTGCTGTTTCTGGACTTTGACGGGGTGTTGCACGCGGAGGGGGAAGAACCTTTGACTCGCTTGCCCTTCGTGGAACAGTGCTTACTAACCCTCCCCTACCTGGACATTGTGATCAGTTCAGCATGGCGGCATGGGCATCCCTTTGAAGCGTTACGGTCGTTGTTTAGCCCGCCCTTACGGCCCCGTGTTGTGGGCATGACACCAATTCTCCCCGATGGGCTGTGCCCTGGGGGCCGTCGCCGGGAAATCGAAGCCTTTCTTGCCAGTGAACGAGCCTGTAGTTGGGTGGCTCTGGACGACATGCCGGAGTTGTTCGCCCCTGCTGACCCGCATCTGATCTGGGTGGACCCCTTGGCCGGCTTTACTGACCGGGAAGGAGATGCCCTGCGGACTTGGTATCACAGCAACTAGGCCCCGAAACCTTTATATTCCCTGTAAACAGTGCAATTTTTGCCGCAGG